>JAAUYY010000098.1 GCA_014804865.1 Desulfovibrio sp. | reverse complement strand
CTGGACGGAATTGGGAAATTTATATTTTGACGCTCGCGCTTTCGAGGACGCCATAAACGCCTATGAAAAATCGTTGAGCATCGATCCGCGAAACCCGGACGCGCTCACGGATCTGGGAATAATGTACCGGGAAACGGAGCAGTTCCAAAAGGCTATTGAAAGTTTCCGCAAAGCGTCGGCCCTGGATCCGACTCATCAAAATTCCCTTTATAACGAAGGCATTGTTTTCGCCGCGGATTTGCATAATGTCGAGGAAGCGACGAAAGCGTGGGAAAAATTATTAAAAATCAATCCCCACGCGCGCTCGCCCGAAGGCGCTCTTGTCGCGGATAAAATACAACAACTGCGTAGATAACAGGCTCAATCCATGGCTCTTTTAAAACTATACTCTCGCGAACGCGTCTTCGCTATAATCGCTTTAATCGCTTTATGCTTTTGCGTATTTCCTCGCGGCGAATCTCTGGCTGCGAGGGAACAGACTTTTCAGGGAGTCGCGCAATCGCGCGGAGAACCTGTCCAGCTTCTGCCCTTCCTCGAATATTATCTTGACCTATCCATGACCATGGATATCGACGAGGCGGCGGCTCCCGCGCTGGCTCAAGCCTACAAACCATTGGCGCTTGATAAATTGCCCATGACCGAAGGCGTCATGTGGTTGCGCTTTACAATCTCCGCGCTCGAGCCGGACGTAAGACCAGCCACTTTTCTTCTCGACATGGGTCAAAATCTGCCCGGCGTACCGTTGCTCTATACGCCCGAAAAAAACGAATTATCCGGCGCTCTGGAGTGGCAGGAAAACTTGCCCGCGCACAGGAATATTTTTCTTTTGCCCGAAGCGCGACACGAGCCGATAACCTGCTACATTCGCGTCGACGGTTTGCCCGGCGTCTGGTTTTCCCCCATGATCCGCACTCCGCAAAACGCCGCGAGCAACTGGGGAAGTCTGGCCAGAACCGGAGCGATCGTCGCTCTTGCCGTAATTATGCTTTTCTGCCTCATGCGCGGGTTTGGCGAAAAAGGCCAATGGCGCGTATGGACTTCCTTTTTCGTCGCCGTCGCTCTTGCCCAGGCTCTTCTGGGTATGCCTCCCGTTAGCGGCTCCATCGGAATACGGACATTGGCCGCTATTCTGACCCCAGGCATCGCCTTGATGCTTTTGCCGCATATTGGGCGACATTTGCTCCACAGTCGCGATACCTCGCGACCCATCGATATTCAATTGCTCCTCCTATCGCTTCCCGGCGCGGCGCTGGCGATCATGCCGCTGATTCCGGGCTGGGACTGGATGTTCCGCTGGCTGGATCTCTGGCCTTTGTGCGCCTTGCTTTTCGTTCCGACCGCCCTTGGCGCCTGGCTTATGGGATTGACTGGAGCGAGGAGATTTCTGCTAGGTTGTCTTATTCCGCCCTTTTTTACAGGAGCGTCCCTCGCGGGGCTGTTTTTAGGATTTCCTCCCTATCTGCTTTCGTCCGGCCCTCTGTGGGGAATAGCTTTTTCGGCCATAGCGCTCGCCTCCGTTAGTTCCCAATGGGATTTTGGCAATAAAGAGAAGAAGACAAGCGCGTCTCGCTCGCCGGATAAATCGCTCCGGCCCGAACAGGAGGAAATCGTCATATTGGAGCATCCGCTGGATGATCCAAACCTGAGAATACTTTCTCCAAACTTCAATGTCGCCGAATCGGAAAGCGATCTCGAATCGCAAACCCCGCAAGGCTCGTCGCCCGACTCGGAAATAACCGGCGGCGCTTGCGAAAAACTTGAAAAGGAAATGCGCGAGCCAATCGACGAATTATTGCGCGAAGGGGTGGCTCTCGGACATTGCGCGCTTCCGCCGGCAGCGAGAGATCACGCGGAAAAAATGATCCATTGCGCGAAAAATCTCACAGAGATCCTCGTTTCTGGTCCAATTTACCAGAACCCGCGCAAAACGGTCGCCAAATCGGGCAACTTCAATCTCCAGAAGCTTTTGCGCGAAACAACGGACAGTTTGTCGAGTCAAGCCGAAAACTCCGGCGTTTCGCTATCCTGGCATATGCCTCCCCACCTCGATCAATGGTTCCTCGGCGATTTCGCGAATCTGCGCGACACCCTTTCCATGTTGCTCGAAAGCTCGATCCGCGCTTCTTCGGAGGGCGGCGTTAGACTTTCTGTAAAACGCGCTCCCGATAGTTCCGATCCCTATTATTTGCAATTCACAGTGTCGGACAACGGCGCTGGCGCTCCGCCCCTCGACCGCTCCTCTCTCGCGCTCGCGAAGGCATGGGAATTGGCGGGTAAAAACGGCGGTTACCTGGATATGGAATCAAGCCGACATGGCACGGCTATCACATTTTCCATGCGCCTTAAGCCTCCTCTAGAGGAATCCGACGAGCAGTCCGATGTTGAAGAAAGCTCGCTCCACGTTGTCGTGGCCGCGGAAAACGAGGAGCAAAGACGGGAAATCGTAAAAATTCTCGAGGATCTTAATTGTAGAATCAGCGAAGCGACCAACGCCCGCGAAGTAGAAATCAGACAAAGCATGGATCCCGCGCCTCTGCTTATCGCCCGCGGGAAATTGGCTTTGCCTTCGGCTGGAGACATGGCTCGCCAGTTCGCGACGCTCGCTCAAAAAGCCGGTTATGCCCGAAGCTTCATACTGGCCGTAACGCCCGACACCCATCAATGGCCGCTTCTGAAAACAAGCGGTTTCACGCACGCTATGACCGAGCCCGTGGAAGCGGACATACTGCGCGACACGGTAAGGGATTTCACCCAAATACTATTAAGCGCCCGCGATGAAGCCCTCGCTCTCAAAGCCTCCGCGACGGCGCTAAAAAATACTGACGATCCTGTTCAAGACGCTCCCGACGGCGATTTTTCTCCTTCGATGATCGTGGATCAGCATCTGGAAATTAACTATAATTTCGATACGCCAGACTGGTTAAACGCGGAAAAACGGCGAGAATCGACCGACGATAGCGTAACAACAATAATCGAATCTCCCTCTCAAACCTCCGCGCCCGCGAACGATTCCAACGAATGGGTAGGAGAACCAACGCCCGCCGCGGCGCCGACTTCAAAAGCGAAAGAGGACTCCTCAACTCATTCGGAAGATGTTTCCGAATCCATCGCGAGAATGGAAAACACTGACGAATGGGTAGGCGAGCCTAGTCCGATTATAAAATCTCCCCCGGAACCCGAATCCAAATCGATAGAAGAGGACTCGACTGAAGCGACAGCGAACGAACATGAAAGCGAGAAAGAGAGCAAAGAGCCGAGCAAAACGTTGCCCGACGACAATTCGCCAACGACAGCTCCGCGAACAGACGAGCGATCCATTATAGATCCCGTCATATCCGAATATGTGGAAACATTGCGCGTCGATATGCTTCATGTAACCGAGGCTTTCGAGCGCAAGGACGCCGATAAGGTCGCGCAAGGCACGGAAAAGATAGCGAAAGACGCCGATAATTTTGGTTTTAGGCAACTGTCCAAGCTGGCCCAGTGCGTGCGTCGCGCGGCCAGCGCCGGAGATTTCTCGGCCATGAACGATTTGCTTCCCGATTTGACGCAAGCCGCGGAGCGCTATCGCATTCATCTGACGCAGAAATATCAATAAGATTTTATTTTACATCGTCGCGATGGGCGGCGATATTTCCCTTGGGCTATAGCAAATCAATACCAAAGGAGAGATCATGTACAAGAGAGTGTTGGTGCCCGTAAGCGGCGAAACTGGTTGCAAGCGCGCCCTTATTGCCTTAAGACGAGCCCTGAAAATATGCGACGGCGAAATCGTTATCCTCCATGTAACCGAGCCGATAGTCCAGACCGTCGGAGGCGAAGCTCGCGTCGAAATGGAAGACGAGAATAAATCCAACGCCGTCATGGTTATGGGGCCTGTCATCGAAGCCCTGCAATACGCCGGCGCCCACTTTCATATGCGCGTAGAGCCCGGGGTGCCCGCCGATACAATCAATAAGGTCGCCGACGAAGAGAATGTGGAAGCCATTGTCATGTTTACGGATGGCAGGGACGGAATCGGCGACATGATCCTCGGATCCATAACGGAACGCGTATTGCGCAACACTACCAAAGATCTTATAGCTGTGCGCGAAAGAGAAGAAAGCTAATCTTGCGATTTTAGACGCGGCGCGGAAGAAACAACGAAAATTCCGCGCCGCGACAATACTTTTTGTACAAATATTCGCTCTCTAAAACTTAAGAGTATGCCTTCATAACCGTTTTTCATCGGTTATTAAGAATATCATTCGCCAAAAAGCGCGGTTTTTGGCTCATTCTCGCCATTATAACGCGTCTCGCGGTTTAAATACTATACGTTCTTCCTTAAACTACTCGATATCCATTTCGCGGAGATTATGTGTTATATATTGCTCTTCTTGTCATTATTCATTTAGTCGCTCTCGTCTTCGCGTGTCAGGCTTTGCTGACAAAAAAAGATCCTCGCGCCGCGCTCGGATGGACCGCGGCGCTAGTCTTTTTGCCTGTTATCGGTCTCATTATTTATCTGATATTTGGCATAGGTCGCGCGCAGAGTAGAGCCGAAAAGATAATGCGAAAGATATCGGGGCTGGAAAGACATTTCGCGCTTAATAAAGTATGCAATGATCGCAAAGATCTGGGAAGCGAAGAAGCGAATTCTCTCGCCTGGCTCGCCGAGAAATTGTCCGGCGCCCCGCTTTGTTCCGGCAACTCTCTGGAGCCTTTGCGCGACGGTGACGAAGCCTATCCCGCCATGATCGATGCGATAGAAAAAGCGAAAAAACACGTCTTTTTAAGCACTTATATATTTAACTACGGCGTTGTCGCCCAAAAATTTATTAAAGCCCTTGTCGACGCTAAAAACAGGGGCGTCGACGTCCGCGTCCTCGTGGATGGCATAGGCGCGCTTTATTCATGGCGCAAACCATGGAAAATCCTCGCGGCGCAAGGAGTAAAGACGACCCGCTTCAGGCCGCCTAGCCTGATACCTCTCCGCCTGGGAATTAATTTGCGCAGTCACCGCAAACTCCTTGTCTGCGACGAAACTGGCTTTACCGGAGGAATGAATATCGCCGACAACGATGTGTTGAGCCTCGACCCGAATAAAAAAAATCACATTCAGGATATGCAATTCCGGTGCGAAGGGCCCATCGTAAATCAGATGATTCGCGCGTTTTTAATAAATTGGGGTTTTTGCTCGGGAGAAATTACCGACTTGCCTCCGATTGNCGCTCCCGNTTCCGGGCCATGCCATTGCCGCGTAATAGTCGATGGTCCCGGCAATGACGGCGACGCCCTTCTCGATATTATCTGCGGCGCGATAAATCTTTCGCGCAAGAGTATCCGGATCATGACGCCCTATTTTCTTCCCCCCGCGCCTCTGACCGAAGCCTTGCGCTCCGCGGGTCAACGCGGTGTCGACGCGCGCGTANTCTTGCCCGCGAAAAACAACCTCGCTTATATTAACTGGGCCATGGAAAGGATCATACCCGATCTGCTNAAGGCTAACGTTCGCTTCTTTTATCAGAAGCCCCCTTTCGCGCATACTAAATTAATGATCATTGACGGCTTTTATACTCTCATCGGCTCCGCTAATATGGATTCTCGTTCTTTATTGCTGAATTTCGANTTGAATATGGAAATTTATGACGCGGCCTTGCATGATCGCGTATCAACCTTCATCAATTCCGCGATGAGCGGAGGCGAGGAATTGACATTAACTTATTTCAGAAATCTATCTCTTCCCTCGAAACTCCTAAATTCGGCCAGCTGGATTTTTTCTCCCTATTTTTAGTTAGGAGATGCCCGTCTCCCCCGCGACGCTCGCGGACGCAGCGTCGCGGACAATACGCCGAAGATGATCATGAANCCCCCTATGCCCTGGGCGAGCGTTACTTTTTCGCCAAGAACGACATTCGCCATTATCGCCGCGAAAAAGGGTAACGTATAATATATTATTCCCGCTTTTACCGGCCCAAGTTTATCGATCGCCGCCGTCCATAGCCAGAAAGCCATAGCGGAACAGCCTACGCCCGAATAAAGTATGCCGATAATCGCGGCGTAATTAAACTCGGGAAGCGGTTCGACGACCAGTTCGGCGACGACCAGCGGCGACGTATAANCGATCCCAAGAGCGAAAACCAGAATATTAAAGCCGACGTTTGACACTTCTCGCGATCGTTTTCGCATAAATAGCGAATAGAGCGCGAAGCAGAGCATACAGCCAAGCGTCCAGAAATCTCCGTTTTGAAAACGCCATGACGCGAGTCTTTCCCAACTTCCCCGGCAGATCAGGATGAAGATCCCAGCCGTCGCGATAGTTATGCCGATTCCCCTTTGCCACGATATTTTTTCGCCATANAGGAAACGGGCGAGAATGACGATAGCCGCGGGGGTAAAGGGCATAATCAAGGCCATATTGAGACTTTCCGTTGTTTGGCCCGCTTTATAAATAAAGCTGTTCATAAGCGTTACGCCGAGGATAGCCATAAGCGACAGGTAACCGAAATTATTTCTGGCGTAGCTCCAGTCTTTCGGGAGATGTTTCANACCGAAGGGCAGGATAACGATCAAGGCTACAACCCAGCGCCAGAAATTAAATTGTATTGGCGGAATTTGATCNGCGAGCGCTCGAGCCGCGATAAAGTTTCCNGNCCANATCGCGGTCGCTCCCAGACCGGCAAGAATGCCAATTCCCTCGCTTCTCATAATCTCCTCGAGGTTTGCGCGCGATCTCAAATAAAAAGTCCGCCGCGTTTCGTCGGCGGACTATAATAAAATCTCCAGCTATNTTCAGGAGCGATAATCGGAATTTAATTTAACNTATTCGTNCCCCAGATCGGAAGAGAGCATGGAGTACGCGCCCGATCCGTCGCCCAATATTNCGCGTATATGGACATCGTCTTCGCGAAGTTTTTTCGCGAGTTCCTGTTCCTTATCGTCGTTGACAGGCATTCCATTTTTGAATCGCTCGATGCCGCATAAAAACAGACTTACATTTTCGGGTTTCACCTGGACGCCNCTGTAGCCTATGGCGTTTATGATCCTGCCCCAGTTNGCGTCGCCTCCGTAAATNGCCGTTTTGACGAGTTGGGAATTGGCGATCGCTCGAGCCGCTTTCCTGGCTGTTTCGTCGTCGGTCGCGCCTTCGACGGCGATATGGATAACTTTGCTCGCGCCTTCCCCGTCTTTCACAAGCATATAAGCCACTTTCTTTAGAATGCTGCCCAGCCGCGCGCGGAATTTCTCGCGATCTTCCGGTTCAGACACGGCGACCGCCGAAGCTCCGTTAGCGAGACCGAGAATNGTGTCGTTGGTTGAAGTATCCCCGTCGACTGAAACGCGATTGAACGACGCGTCCGCTTCTTCGTTGAATAGTTCCTGCCAATCCTTNCGGGACACTACNGCGTCAGTGAGNACAACGCAGAGCATGGTCGCCATATTGGGGCAAATCATTCCCGCGCCCTTCGCCATAACCGTAAGTCGCGTCTTGCCGCCCGATAGTTCGATCTCTTCCGAAGCGAATTTGGGAAAGGCGTCCGTAGTCATAAAGGAGCGCGTAAAGCCCTCCGCGTCTCGCGTCCCCAATTCGCCTACAAGTTTTTTTAGCGCGCCCCGCCATTTGTCCATATCAAAGCGCGCTCCGATAACGCCCGTGGACACGAGCAAAATTTCGTCGGGAGCGATATCCAGATCCGAGGCGGCGATATCTTGAATCTCGCGACAGTTTCTCAAGCCCTCCTCGCCTGTGCAGGAATTTGCCTGACCAGCGTTGGCTATGATCGCTCTAACAGTTTTCCCCTTGCCCAGTATTTCCTTGCATACGATAACGGGAGCCGCGCAAAATATATTTTTAGTAAACAACGCGGCCAATTCGCAGGGATATTCGGACAGGATGAGGCCCAAATCGTCCCTATCCCAGTTCCTGAATTTCGCGCCGTATGCCGCGGCCTTAAATCCTTTTGGCAAATCGTCTTTCATTCCGTTTCGCTCCAGATTAATCCTATAAATATACCTAAAACTCCAGATTGCCGGGCGTGCGCGGGAAAGGTATTACGTCCCGAATATTGCTTATGCCGGTCAGCATCATCAAAAGACGCTCAAAGCCCATGCCGAAGCCTGCGTGCGGCGCTGTTCCATAGCGTCGCAGATCCAGATACCACCAGTAATCCCGGGGATTTTGCCCAAGCGCGCGCAATTTTTCTTCTAGCTCGTCGAGCCTTTCCTCGCGCTGGGAACCTCCTATCAACTCCCCTATTCTCGGAACGAGAACATCCATCGCGGCGACTGTGGCTCCGTCGGGATTGGCGCGCATATAGAAAGCTTTTATCTCCTTTGGATAATCGTAAACGATCACTGGTTTTTTGAAATATTGCTCCGCCAGAAAACGTTCGTGTTCGGTTTGAAGATCGGCTCCAAAGCCGACGGGGAAAGAAAATTTGCCGGAATGTTTCTCCAGAATTTCCATGGCCTGGGTATAGGAGATTCGTTCGAACGCGCAGTCCGCGACT
This sequence comes from Desulfovibrio sp., assembly GCA_014804865.1. The sequence goes on along the minus strand of JAAUYY010000098.1, from coordinate 5,313 downwards.
TCGCGCAGATGATCTTTGAGGCCTTTTTCAACGAATTTGTCAAAGAGATCGATATCATCTTCGCAACGATGTAGGGTATGCGTCACGACGTGTTTGACCAGGCCTTCGGCGAGTTCCATCAAATCGTTGATATCAGCGAAGGCCATTTCCGGCTCGACCATCCAGAATTCCGCCGCGTGTCTTTGCGTATTCGAGTTTTCCGCGCGGAATGTTGGCCCGAAGCTATAGACGCGCCCCAGGCCCAGGGCGAGAGCTTCGGCCTCTAGCTGACCCGATACGGTCAGACTCGCGGGTCGACCAAAGAAATCCTTCTCAAAATCCGTTTGTCCGGGCGGGAGAGAGGTAATGCGAAACATTTCTCCCGCTCCCTCGCAGTCCGAACCGGTGATGACGGGAGTATGAACCCAGACAAAATGCCTGGCTCGAAAATAATCGTGAATGGCGAAGCCGGCTTCGGATCTGATGCGGAAAGCGGCTCCGTATTTATTTGTTCGCGATCGCAGGTGCGCGATTGTTCGCAAAAATTCGTCGCTATGTCGCTTCTTCTGCAAGGGGAAAGATTCCGAATCCGCGAGGCCGAAGACCTTGATTTCGACCGCGCGCATCTCCCATTTTTGTCCTTTGCCTGGAGATTCGACTATATCTCCCCGAATTTTAACCGCCGCTCCAGTTCCGGCGTCGCCCAACTCCTCATAAGCTTGACTTCCCGCGTCGACAATGCACTGCAGATTCGCCAGACAAGAGCCGTCGTTAATTTCGACAAACGAAAAATCGCGAGAGTCTCTTCTAGTCTTTATCCAGCCGCATACGGCGACATACTTCATCGGCTCGTGTGAATGAAGTATATTAACAATTAGCGTATGATCCATGTCATTTCTCCAGTTTATAGCGCGCCGATCGACGCGCTCTCTCAAAGCTTCGCGACAAAATAGCATACATCGGGAATTTTATAAATATTCGGAGACGCTCGGCGTCCGGCGCCCGACTTTGGTAGCGGTTCAAAATATTCGCTAAAGCGACAATAAAAAAAGGGAGACGAAGCTCCCTTTTATAAATCCGTTTGATATTGATCCATCGCGCCTGGGCGACCGCGAATATTCCGATTTAGCGGACGGAAAGTCGCCGCGGCGCGATATCTCTCGTTCAGACTGGGATTATTCGTCGCTCTCCCACTTGATATATCCGGGATTCACATTGCTCATCGCGTTGACGATCAATTCGACCAGGCCGCCATAGGCGAAGCTGTTTTTAGCATACAGATCGCTATGTTCGAGCAGTTCGCGAATCTGACCCTTGCAGTTGGAGCAGGGAGCGCAAATATACTTTTTGGTCTCCGGGCCGAGGCAATCCTTGAAAGCCTCCGATATCTGCTCCATCTTTTTGCGTCCGGAAATATTGCCGCGCCATTCGTCAATATTATTGCGCGACATGATCGCGAATCCGGAGCCTCCTCCGCAACAATAATTATGAACGCCGTTATGCGGCATTTCGCGGAATTGCGGCGCGATCTTATGCAATATGTCTCTTTGGGGTTTGACTATTCCCATAAGGCGCACGACATTGCAGGGATCGTGCAATGTAACCGGGAAGTTGTTGCGCGAAGGATCAAGTTTGAGCCTTCCGCCGAGCACGATATCGCGCAGGGTTACATAGCAACTTTCGCGGGGCACTTGCAGTTCATAGGGAATTACGCGATCGGCGAGAACTGTGATCGCTTTGTGGGCGTGTCCGCATTCTCCGACGACGATTTTCTTGACTCCGAGTTCCTTCGCCGCCTTCATGTGATCGAGAGCAATTCTCGCGAGTTGCGCGTCGTCGTAAAACACGCCGTAATTTACGCCGTCATAAGCGACCGATTTGCTCGACAAAGTCCACGATAATCCGGCTTCCTGGAAAATAAGGGAAAACGCCGCGATATTTTCAGGCCACGCCATGATTTCGCCGGCGTTATGCAGAAGCATAATATCCGCGCCCTTCACGTCAAAAGGCGTGGTGATCCCGACTCCGGTAATTTCCGAATAATCTTCGTCGATGAACTCCACATTGTCTTTAACGACGCCCGGCGTCATGCCGGTCGAAGATCCTACTTTGAGCTGATTCATCGTGCCTTTTTCATGCAATTCCTTCGGATGTATTCCGAGTTCCTCGCTGAAAAGCTTGCGAATTTCGCGCGCGATAAGACCGTTGTCGACGCCAATGGCGCAAGTTTGGGCGCAACGCCGACAGAGATTGCAACGATAGGCGAGCTCGCCCAATCTTGCGATGGTCTTCCAGTTCAGATTCATGTCGCCGTAGCGCCATTTAGCGAACGGTTCCTTTTTAACATACTGATGGTAGATACGCCGGAATATTTCGGAACGATAATTGGGACGATAAATTTCGTTCTTGCCGGACATTTCCCAAAGATGGCAGGCGGCCGAGCAGGAGTTGCACTGCACGCAGTTTTCCATGCTGCTCTCGAGCATGGGCAGACATGTCCAGTTATTGTCGGTTTTGAAAAGTTTGCGCATTCCGTCGAGGAACTTGTTTACCAGCTCCTCTTCTTCCTGTTTGTTTTTGGGAACCGGAATGTTCAGAACGCAAACGTCGTCCAGAATACAGGCGACGTTTTCTTTCTGCTCGTCTGTGAAAGGCTTCCAGGGCATCTTTTTAAGGTCGACGGGTATCTCCGGGAGATCATCGAGATCAATATTGACCATCTGGCCATCGACATTCGATACGTCTTCTATGGTAATGTCGTCTTTCATTCCATTCTCCATTTAATTATTTTGAATCCTTTGGATCGTCGGCGGGATTCGCGGTCGCGACTTCCACCCAGTTCTTCGCCTTTCCGTCCTCTGTAACGTGCGGAGCGGACCAGGTTACGCCGAACTGCAAATTCTCGTTGATAAGATCCTTGTTTTTATCGCTCCATACAGTGGCGACATCGTCCCAGCGAATATCGTGATACATAAAATATTTAATCAGGATATGTCGCATATTCGTCACGGGAATCCAGCACATCAGCCCGAAACCCCATAACATATTAAGCACNAACCAGCCGCTGCCCAGTGGTTTAAAGTTACAGGTCATCAAATTATAAAACAATTTTCTGCAAAGAGCGAAATAATCGGGATTGAAAACCCACGCGCAGAGGGAAAGCAGACCGAAAACGACAAACGCTCCCAAATTGCAGTACATTTCCTTCGTCGTGTATTTATGCAAACCCTTGTCCGTCGAGCGTCTGGCTATTAGAGCCAAGCCGCCGCCAGCGATCAGACACGACCCAAAAAGAACCATGGCGTTCAGGATATTGCCCAGAAAAATCATGAAGCCATTTTCGGGAGACACTCCGCAGACTTGAATAAAGGCGGCGAAAATCGAGAGCATTATGCCGCCCATGAGCATATAAAGTCCCATGTGGAACGGATAGGTGCGAATCCAGAGAGGGAGGTTATGCTCGAAAGTGGACTCAAGGAAAAAAATCTCCTTGCCCATCGCTTTCAAATCCATCCAGTGATCCACGTGTCTTGGTTTTGTCCACCAGTTTGTCTCTTCCATATAACTGCCGCCGTACGCGGCGCGTTTAGGCCCTTCATGGGGTATTGGATAGAGTTCCCAGCGGACATGAAGCGGGCTGGTCTTCATAAAAGCCCTGATTTTCAGGATGGCCAGGCATACGAAACCGGCCGCGGCCAGATACGCCAGAATGTAAAAAAGGGTGTACATGATTTCTCCGATGAGCGCGNTTTAGTNGCGAGCTCCCATTGCGATGCTCAAGCATCAAATTTTCGGAAACTTGCGGNCGACTATTTAAACTTCCGCATGGCCTGTTTCGAGGCGAACGTCGCCGTCTCGACCGGATCGTAGCGCGCGCACGCGCTTACCGGTTTACTTCGGCAAAGACTTGGCGATCCGTTCTTTCTCCGCTATTGTCGCAAAATAGGGATTTTTTCTTTGTACTCCAAATTCTCAAAAATGAAAAGAGATTTGTTGCCGCCGCTTGACAACATTTGTATTGTGGATCGAGGCGATCGGCTATTCCGAGCGCGACGTTCTCGCCGCGTCGTAAAAGGCGCGACTTAGTCCAAACCGAAAACGAGGCGCGCGACATGAGCGACTTAAGAATTTTTAAAATAGACGACACTGGAATCGAAGAACTCCCGACGCGATTGGCGGCTGTCGAAAAAGATTTGCAGACTCTCCTCGAAAGGAACATGGAAGCTTGCCTTGGCGTAAAATTCCTGGCGAGCGAATATCACACGGGCAGAAGTCTCGGGGGTTTTATAGACTCCCTGGGCCTCGACGAAAATTTTTGCCCGGTCATTGTCGAGTACAAAAAGAGAAACAATGAAAATATCATTACTCAGGCGCTCTTTTATCTCGACTGGCTCCTGGATCATCAGGCCGAATTTGTAAGCCTCGTTCGCGAGAAGCTCGGCTCCGAGATCGCAATGAGCGTCGATTTTTTGGGCGCGAGAATTTTATGCGTCGCCTCGGATTTCACGCGTTTTGACGAAAAGGCGATCTATCAGATAGGACGCGACATTGAGTTGATCCGCTATCGATTTTACGGAGCCGATTTGTTCTGTCTTGAGCGCCTGAAATCCCCAGTTTCATCTTTCGTCCCCGCAATTTCCCAGAGCGCCGACGATCCGCGAATAGGCGACGTTGGCATGCCGCCGGCGATGCGCTCGCGCATAAAAAACATGAGCTCCGAAACGGAGCTTATCTATCTGGAATTAATATCGTTCGCGGAAACGCTCGGAGAAGACGTAACTATCCGTTTTCTGAAACATTATATCGCCTTCGCTCGCAAAAAACATTTCACCTGCGCCCAACCTCTGAAAAATACAATCAAGCTCTGGATCAACCTCGACCCAGCCGAGTACGCGCCGGAAGAGGGGTTTAGTCGAGACGTCAGCAATCTGGGCCATCACGCCACAGGAGATCTCGAAATCGATATCCATTCGCGCGAGGACCTCGAACGCGCAAAACCGGTCATTGAAGCGGCTTATCAGAAAAACTGAATATATTGCTCTTGATATTTAAATTATGATTGATGGAGTAGATCAGCATATTCGAAAAAATTCGTTTCCAAAATTTTCTGGAAGAGAAGAGCTCAAACATTTAACCGCGCCATTTATTTGTAATTACGCGTTTCTTTCTTCTTTAGAAGTTTATATTGCAAAATGGGATTGCCATATTCAATTTTAATCAATTTTCGCTCAATCAATTCATCGACAATACCTTTATTAAAATTCTTTTCAAGAGCGAGAATTGTAATACCAGAGCAAAACCGCCCGCGAAATTATCCCCAGGCGAGCTTGCCAG
>JAAUYY010000097.1 GCA_014804865.1 Desulfovibrio sp. | reverse complement strand
GAAACAGCGTGGCGCGACAGCGCGAAAACCTTGCTCGATCGCGAAGACGAATCCATCGGAGCCCTCTCCCTGGAAGAGGGCAAAGCTCCAAAGCCAATCGAAATCGGCTCCGGGCAAATGGATCCTTCCGTCGCGGGCGCGAACAGCGAAAAGGAGGCGAAAGGACACGACGCCGTAGCCCAGCCCGAGGAATTTGATCTGGATCTATCGCCGCAATACACGGACGAAAGCGTAGAGACTTTCACGCTTTGGAAGGGGATCTTTCTTGGTCTTCTCGCGGGTTTAATTCTCAATGTAATGCCCTGCGTTCTGCCCGTGCTTACGCTAAAAGTCTCCGGTCTTTTCCTCATGGGGGACGCGAACGACAAGATTAAACTGCGTCTTTTTCGCGAGCATAATATCTTCTTCGCCTTTGGCGTCCTGTCTTTTTTTACATTCCTGGCCGCGCTTCTGGGCACCGCGGATCTTATGTGGGGGCAACTTTACCAGAACCAAACCCTGCTTCTGGTCATGCTCATCATCGTGTTTCTTATGGGCTTATCCTTGCTTGGCGTCTTTACATTGCCCGCCTTCGATTTGCGGATTGACGCCAAAGCGTCCAATCCCAAATTAAAATCATATGTAACCGGGCTCGTCTCGACTTTTCTCGCTACTCCCTGCAGCGGGCCTTTGCTGGGAGGCGTCCTCGCCTGGTCTTTCGCGCAACCGCTAATCGTAATGCTTCTGATTTTCTGGTCGGTCGGGCTTGGCATGGCTTTGCCCTATATTGTCTTTTCCATCTGGCCGTCTCTCGCGAGAATTTTGCCCCGTCCTGGAAACTGGATGTATGTGTTCGAGCATATTCTCGGTTTTCTCCTGCTCGCTACGGCGCTTTACCTTTTCACCATTCTTCCGCAGTCGAAGCATACTCATATTTTGATCGTATTATTGCTTACGGCGGTCGGAGCGTGGCTTTGGGGAAGATTTTGCGATCTTACCGCGCCTCTTCTTCGGAGACGCCTATGCGGAGCGGTTTGCCTCTGCGCCATGATCGGAGCGATTTTCTGGATAACGCGACCTGCCGCCCCGCTTCCGGATTGGCAGGAGTTTACTCCGGAAAATTTCATGGATAATCTCGGCAAAAAAAATATGCTTGTGGAATTTACTGCCGATTGGTGCCCCAACTGCAAATTGCTTGAAGCGACGGTTCTTAATGAAAAGGATCTTTTCAAGTGGAAGAAAAATTACGATCTTGAGCTAATCAAGGTTGATCTGACCCAGACTGATCCCTACGCGCAAAAATTGCTCGAAATGCTTGGAAGCAAGTCGATTCCCTTAACAGCGATTTTCGGTAAAGGCTCGCAAGCTAACAAGCCCGTCGTTTTGCGCGATATTTATGGAAAGCGAGCGCTGAACGAAGCCTTGAGCGAAACCCTCGCCGGAACCTAATTTTTATTAGCGCATTTTCCCTTTTACAGTTTGGATTTAAGGTATTATTTAAATAGAAAAAGCGGCGCGTCGCTTTAGCGACTATACGTAGGCTACAATAAAGGATTATCGATGGACTCCAGCCAGAAAAAACAGGACGACGAGCTTCTTCAGCTGGTAACGTTCAGTATCGGCGAAGAGGAATTTGGCGTAAATATTTTAAAAGTGCAGGAAATAAATCGCACGATGGAAATTACCAAGGTGCCTCGCGCTCCGGCCTTCGTCGAAGGCGTCATCAATTTGCGCGGCAAGGTAATTCCCATTATCGATCTGCGCAGTCGTTTTGGATTAAGCTCAAAGCCGGAAGACAAGGACACGCGAATTATCGTAATAGAAATCAATAGCATTATCGTCGGCTTTGTAGTCGACGCCGTCTCAGAAGTCTTGCGAATTCCCGCGAGCACGGTGGAGCCGCCGCCGCCGGTGGTCGCCGGAGTCGAATCCGATTATATCAGCGGCGTTGGCAAGCTCAAGGAGAGACTGCTCATTATGCTTGATCTCGATAAGCTGTTATCGACCGAAGATATCGATATGCTAAACGCGATGTAGGGACGGCTTTTTGGCAAAAATTAATTTTTTCAAAAGCGAGCGAGTTTAATCTGTCGCGAGTCGCTTCTGGGCTATGCAACCAGGCGTATTATTAAAAGTTGCGCGCGGAATCATGGACGGCTTTGAGCCATGATCCCGCGCTTTAGCTTTAAAAATCGCGAGATATTTGCTCTCGCGATAAATTCATTTTACGCGCTTCGGGCGGCCATAGCTTGCTTGAGCAAGGGGCCGACCTGGGATGGCCGATCGGCCACATAGCATCCGGCTGCTTCAAGGGCGGCCTTTTTTCCCGACGCCGCGCCTCTGCCGCCGCTAACGATCGCGCCGGCATGACCCATTTTCTTGCCTTCGGGCGCCGTCCTGCCGCCAATAAAGGCCACCAGGGGTTTTGTGAAGATCCCGGCGCTGACCGCGTCCGCTACTTCTTCTTCCATGCTTCCGCCCAGCTCGCCGATCATGACGAGCGCATGGGTATCGGGATCGGCTTCGTAGAGGGGTAATAATTCCGCGAATCTGGTTCCGGGAACTGGATCCCCTCCCACGCCGAGCAAGGTAGTGACTCCAAGTCCGGCTTTAATTATTTCGGCGGTAACCTCGTTGGTAAGGGAGCCGCTGCGCGTCATTACGCCCACATGACCCTTGCGATATACGCTATCGATCCAATAGGGTATAATGCCCAGCAAAGCTTCGTTTATGGAGATTATGCCAGTGGTATTGCCGCCGACGACCATCGCGCCGCAAGAAAGCGCCGCTTTGCGAATTTCCAGAGTTTCCTGGAGTGGAATCCCGTCCGCGGTAACGCAGATCTTTCGTATGCCCGCGTCAAGCGCCTCAAAAATGGCGTCTTTGGCGAAGCGCGGAGGCACAAAAAGCATCGCTACGTCGGCCGGCTTATAGGCCATTCCGCGGCGAACTGTATTGAAAACGGGAATGCCGTCCACCTCCTGACCTTCTTTGCCCGGAGTAACGCCGAATACGACATTGGTGCCCATCTCCTTCATGTGTTTAGTCCAGAATGAGCCTTCTTTGCCGGTAATTCCCTGAACCTCGACCTTGCTGTCCTTATTTACAAATACGCTCATCAGTTTGCGCTCCTCGCGAGTTCGACCGCCTTGCGCACCGCTTCCTCGGTGTCCGTAAGGTTTTCCAGACCGGCTTCCTTTAGAATATTGAAGGCTTCGGCTTCGTTTGTGCCGCGAATGCGAAGCACGATAGGGACATCAGGTTTTAATTTTTTCATGGCTTCGACAATTCCCTCGGCCATTACGTCGGCGCGCGCGATTGTCCCAAAAGTAACCACAAGTATCGCTTTGCTAGGCGTTTCGAGACAGAGTTCCATGGCTCGAACAGCGCGCGTATAGTTCGCGCCGCCAAAATCGACATAGGTCGCTACGCTTCCGCCCGCGTCGTTGATAAGATCATACACGGCGGTCGTTAAGCCCGATCCCGCGCAGAGCAGGGCGATATCGCCGTCGAAGCGCAAATAGGGTATGCCGTCCGCGGCGGCTTCGTATTCCACATCGGAATCGAAATGCTCGCGATCCAGCGGATAGCCCGGTTGGCGGAAAAGGGAATTGTCGTCTATGATAAGTTTGCCGTCGCCCGCGATAATATCGCCGGATTTCGTAATGAATAGAGGATTGATCTCGACCAGGGAAGCGTCTTTATCGCGGAAAACGCGATATAAGGCGGACGCGATTTTGCCGACTTTTTTCGCGACGTCGCCTTTCAAACCCATACCATAGACAAGATTATTAATATGATACGAGCCGAGTCCCTCTTCGATATCCACGTTTACCGAGGTTATTTTTTCCGGAGACTCTTTCGCGAGGCTCTCGATATCCACGCCGCCTTCCGCGCTTCCGATCAGCAGAGCCGTCGCGGAGACTGGATCAAAAGTGACGGAAAGATAAAGTTCGCGACCGATATCGACCGCCTGCTCGACGAGAATTGAGGGAGCGTTGTTCGGGGCTCCAAAGATTCGCGTCGCTTCTTTTCGAGCTTCGTCGGCGTCCTTGACGACTTTCACAAGACCGGCCTTGCCGCGACCGCCTTTCAAAACTTGCGCTTTCAGAACGCATGGCAGGCCAATCTTTGCGATCGCCTGATCCAGTTCGTCCATATCCCTGATCAAAACGCTTTCAGGAACGGCTACTCCGGCGTCCTTGAACGCGTCTTTTGCTTGATATTCAAAAAGTTTCATTTTTTCTCCCTGAAACGCGAGTTGTTATTGAGCGCGAAGATTTATTTGCCGTGTCTTTGCCAAAAATCGCCCCAGATTTCTTCGTCTGTATAACTCCAGGGTTCCACTGGCTCGTTTACCCAGGTAATGTTCAGAAAATGCTTCATCCAGATATTTTCCGTAGTTATGTTGCCGCCCCAAGTTCCGCATCCCAGAGTCGCGGTCGACGGCATTCTATTATAGGCGTGGCCGCCGTTTCCGGCGCTCATGGGCTGGTTTACCGTCACGCGCGAAGACTTCATATTTTCGCCGAGGAAATTGATATAATCGCGGTTTTTGGTATGGATGCCGCAAGAATGGCCGGGTCCCACAATATCAGTGAGTTCGGTGAGGAGGCGATACGAATCGTCAAAATCTTTTGTCTTGTAGACAGTTAAAACGGGAGAAATTTTTTCGTCGTGAAATTTGTCTTCCTTTATGGGCTCGCGTCCTTCGACGATCAGCATTTCGGTTCCTTCGGGAATATTGATTCCCGCGCCTTCGGCGATGACCGCCGCGGACTTGGCGATAATATCAGGATTTAAGGCGAGCTTCCCTTTGGCGTTGACCTTCCACATATGCTTTTCAAGCTTATCGCGATCCTCGCCGCGGACGATATAACTCTTGTTTTTTACCAGCTCGTCAAGAAACTGATCGTAAACTGACTCGACCGCGATCGCGGCGTTTTCCGAAGAGCAGGAGGTGGCGTTATCGAAAGTCTTGCTCCGGAAAATCATTTCCGCCGCCGTCGGCACATCGGCGTCCTCGGCGATAATGGCTACGGCGTTGCCTTGTCCCACGCCATAGGCCGGCGTCCCGCTCGAATAGGCCGCCTTGACGACGGCGCCGCTGCCTGTGGCGACTACCAGATCGGAAAGGCGCATAAGCTCGGTAATGCCTTCGCGGGAGCCATCCTCAAGCAACTGAATGAGATCGACCGGCGCGCCAACTTTTTTTAATCCTTCGCGCATCATNCGCACCGCCTCAGCGGTAGCCTTGACGGCGCGAGAGCTGGCCTTGAAGATTACCGCGTTGCGACCTTTGAGAATGCTTACCGCTTTGCCTCCGCAAGTCGCCGTCGGATTAGTGGCGGGGAGAATCGCGCATACTACGCCTACTGGCTTGGCGTACTTGGATATGCCATTCGCTTCGTCCCTTTCGATAAGCCCCACGCTTACCGCCCCGCGAATATCGTGCATGACGCCGCCNACTTTGCGCTTATGTTTGATGATCTTGCTCTCGACATTGCCGAACCCAGTTTCCTCGACGGCCATTTTCGCAAGTTTTTCAATGTTGTCGTCTTTGTACATTTCCCAGCCGACGGCCAGACATACTTCGTCGATCTGTTCCTGATTGTACGAGGCGACAACTTTTTGCGCTTCTCGCGCCAAAGCGACTTGTTCCGCGACGCTTTTCATATTTTCCCATCTCTCCTTTGCGCGAATAATCGCGCTAATTGCGCCCTTGAATTTTCGCGGGCGATTATCGAGCCGAACCGGAAGCGGAATCATAACGACCGGGAAGCGAGATTCGCGCGCTCTCGCGACTTCGAGCGGCGGAGTCGTCAGAGAAATTAGTCCAAAGCGAACTGGCGTCGCCGCTGGCTAATCCCAAATTAAATTTTGCCACTGTGATCGCGTATCTTTGCTCGCCAATTGGCTGGCGAGAGGATTGAGGAGAGCGCGATACCGCGCTCCGGACGCGGAGGCGCGCCGGTCGGCTATTTATCGTTTTTTATGAGTAAGCTTATAAGAAACAGGCCAAATCATGCCGGAAGTTTTGCCGAAGACGGAACGTTCCCCGCGACGNTGCCGTCTTCGGACAATNTTTTCGCCTGATTTGTTATTTCTTTAACTCTTTCAGGAGCGGCTCAAGAGACTTCTGCTTGTCGGCGAACATCTTTTTGACCTGCTCGCGATCGAGAATCAGCATGGGGCTATAGCTGTCTTTCATTCTCTTGACTACTTCGGGATCCTGGAACATGGCGAGAGTCGCGGCTGCCGCTTTTTCAACAATGGCCGGATCCACTCCCTTGGGCATGGCGTAGCCGCGGAAGTTCACGCTCGCGTCATCGACGCCCTTATAGCCCAATTCCTGGAAGGTGGGAGTGTCTGGGAGAAACTCATGGCGCTTGGTGTCCGCTATCGCCAGAATCTTGAGGCGATCCTGAGCGCGACCCGCGTCNGAGAGATTGTTGAATCCGGCCATAACCTTGCCGCTCAATACGTTCTGCATGGCGTCGGTTCCGCCTTTTTCAGGCACATAAGTCGTCTTGATGCCGGCGTCNTTTTCCANCTGCAANGTGGCGATGTGATGCCCCACGTATAAACCGGCGCCATTGACGGTCAGCTTTCCGGGGTTTTCTTTCGCGAATTTTACGAGGTCGTCGACTGTCTGGAACGGGCTGTCTTTTGCGACGACGAGCACGGCGGGATCGGCGCCCCAGTTCGCCAAAGGTTCGAAGGATTCATAATCGAATTTGGCGTTCGGATACATGATCGACTGCGAAATAAAATGCGGCATATTGTAAGCNGTGATAGTCTGGCCGTCTTTTGTTCCGCGCTCCATGACCCAGTTCCATCCGGTCATTCCTCCNGCGCCGGGTTTGTTNAGAATGACGAAAGGCTCGCCGAAGTATTTTTTATCCTGCGCGGGCAGGCAGGAAAGACGGGCCTGAAGATCGGTCGCTCCGCCGGGCGTGTAAACTACCACGAGATTCACCGGACCAGNGGGATAGTCGTCCGCGGGCGCGGCGAAGGACGCGGAAGCGCAGAAAACTAGCGCGAACAGAGCGAGACAAGCGAGAAGACGTTTCATACTTCCTCCAGGTTTACGGCCCCGCGAAGGCGAAGCCGCGTTATTTCCAAAGGGCGCCCATGGGAATCTGAACTCCCAGGGCTACCGTGAACAAGCCGTACATAGCGAGAATGAAAGAGGCGAAAATGATCAAAAGAAGAAGCGCGCGCGAAGGAGTAGAGCGTTCCGGCTCCGCGATCAGCGCGCCGATAAACATATAAATAAAAGACGCGACGTAAAAACCGAGCCAGAGCAAAGTCGCGAGATAGAGAAGCGTAAGGCCGAACAACTTTCCGACCAAAAGGATCGGATAATTTTTAAGAGACGCTAAAATGTTCGCTCCCTTTTTGCCATGATAAATGGCCATTCCCAGTTGCGCCAAAGCTATGATGGTCATCGCGCCGCAAAGTATGGCGGGCATTGTTTTAGCCTCGCCGGTCAGGGAGCCGATATCGAGCGCGAAGAACAGGGTAAGCGCGCCCATGCAAAGAAAGGATAAAAATTCTTTTTGAAGTATGAACATAAGCGCTCCGCAAATATTTTGACTACGGTGTTAAGCCGACTNTTTNGCGCTTTCCATTTCGCGAACGCGACGAGCGTAACGGATCTCGCCGACTATGCCCCAGATCAGACTGAAAGCGCAGAGGCAAATGAGCGAGACATTGAGCCAGCCGGTACAGAAATAATTGAACATACCCATATCCGTATCCGCGATAATTTTTCCGCGAAGATAATTCTCTTCGGCGATTGGGCCCAGGATGAGACCGAGCACCATGGGAGCGCTGGGAAAACCCAACTTGCCGAGAACGAACATGATCAACCCGAGGCAGAACATGATGATCGTGTCGGCGAAGTTGTTCGAGACGCAATACGAGCCGAACACGCATAATATGGCGACTACCGAAAACATAATGTGATTAGGCACGTTGGAGACATAATGCGAGAAGCGGGACGCGAGCAAACCTATGGCGAGCATCGCGAATTGCGCGAGAAAGAGTCCGCCCAGGAAAGTATAAGTAACTGAAGCGTGTTTTGTGAAAAGATCGGGACCCGGGAATAGACCGTGAATGAGCAGACCTCCGAGGAGAACGGCGGCGGTTGGCGAGCCGGGGATACTCAAGGTCAGGAGGGGAATGAGCGCGGGGCCGACAGTGGCGTTATTGGCGCTCTCCGAAGCGCAAACGCCTTCGGGATCTCCTGTTCCGAATCTCTCCGGATTCTTGTCCATCTTTTTTACCTGGTCATACACCATCAATCCGGCGATCTGGCCGCCNGCGCCGGGGATGATGCCNATAATCGTGCCAAATACGCTGCCGATGAGCCATGTTCTGACCATCTTCAGATGATGTTTGATTACTTTCCAGAGGATTCCGCTTCGGGTTTTTACGTCAAGCTTGACCAGGCGAACATGGGAATCGCGCATGAGATCAATTATTTGCGGAACGGCGAAGAAACCTATGAGAGCGGGAACAATGGCTATGCCACTGGATAAATCGGTATGAAAGACGAAGCGCGGATCGCCCGTTATCTGACTATAGCCGACCGTGGAGAGGAGCATGCCAAACGCGCCGCCGAAAAGTCCCTTGAGCATACCTCCCGAGGACAGGCCGGTGATGACGGTTATTCCAAATATGGCTGTCCAGAATAACTCGGAAGGGCCAAAGCGCATGGCGAAGCGGGCGAGAGGAGGCGCGAAGAAAATCAGCACGAGAACGCCGAAAACGCCGCCTATCCAGGAAGACACAAAGGAAGTGTACAAAGCTTCCAGCGCGTCGCCCTTTTTCGCCATGGCCGGGCCGTCAAGAAGAGTCGCGATAGACGCGGGAGCGCCAGGAATACTCAAGAGTATGGCGGAAATGCACCCGCCCGCGACGGCGCTGGTGTAAACCGCTCCCAGCATAATTAATGAAGCGTCGGGCGTCATGTAAAAAGTAAAAGGCACCATGAGCGCGACCGCCATAGTCGGCGACAGACCTGGCATCGCGCCGAAAAAGAGTCCGCCGATCGAGCTCAAGATCAAGACCAACATATTTGACCAGGAAAAGGCGTTTGGCAGATACTGGAGAAATTCGCTCATTGGCATGATCCTCGAGAGTTTACTTTGTTACTTACATTACAAATAGCGAGCCAATGCTTGGATAATAATTTAATTTCAAAATTTCAATTACATGGAATGAGACCGCGTATGAGCTTGCTTTAAATACTGTCTTTGTTTATAGACAGATAAAGACAGTTGTCTATAAAAATG
>JAAUYY010000096.1 GCA_014804865.1 Desulfovibrio sp. | reverse complement strand
GACGCTTTTACAGTCAGCGCTGGGCCGGTCGACCCGAAGGGAGTGGTTGACGGTTATATTCAGGGCGTTCAGATGAAATTCATGGGCGAGCGTTTCCTCGGCACAGCCTCTCAGAACGCGACGATCTCCAGCTTTGACTAGAAAGGATTTTGATTTCGCTCGCTTGACGACCCTGGGTCGGGAGGAGGCTTCGCTATTCGCGAGCGCCCTGACCAGGGCCGTTTTTGGCGAGAAAATCGAGCTTTGCTCTATCATAAACGCAAAGAGCGGCGGTTGCTCCAACGATTGCCGCTTTTGCGCGCAATCCTCGTATAATAAGACAGGTCGCGCAGTCTCTCCAATACCCGAGGCTTCGGAGCTAATTAAAAAAATTTATTTGCTAAATAATCCATTTGTCTCTCATATAGGACTGGTCGCGGCTGGCCGCGCGATGGATTTCTCCGAGTTGGCCAAAATTTGCGAAGCGATCGAGATCTTGCCGCCGTCGCTTAAAAACAAGATCTGTCTATCGTTCGGAACTTTGGACGAACGATCATTCGAACTCATAAAGGCGGCGGGCATACGCCGTTATCATCACAATCTGGAAACTTCCCGCGCGTTTTATCCGCGAATATGCTCTACCCAAAGCTGGGATAGCCGGGCGCGCGCCGTTCGCATGGCGCTCGATGCCGGACTCGAGGTCTGCTCCGGTTTTCTGTTCGGAATGGGCGAAAGCTGGGAAGATCGCATCGATCTCGCCTTTTCCCTGAAGGAATTGGGCGTTCGCAATATTCCAATGAATTTTTTAATTCCGATTCCCGGGTCGCCTCTGGAAAACTCGCCGCGGATGACGATTGACAATATTATATGGAGCGCGATTATTTTCCGGCTTATCCTGCCGGACGCTTCGCTTCGAATTTGCGCGGGACGGCTTCCCGAGCTAGCGATGGGCGATCTTTTCAAGGCCGGCGTCGACGCCATGATGACAGGGGATTTTCTGACTACAAAAGGCTCCGAGTTAGAACGCGATCTCGAAATTTTGCGCGAAAACGGACTGCGCGCGAGGACGGTGGAGCAATTTATTTAATCAGTTCGCGATTTAATAATTCCCGAGATTTGCAGATAAGCTCCGGTCGATATTCGAAATGCATTAGATCGTATTTGTCCCATTTGCCGCCCCAGATAAATCCGGCTTTTTCCATGACCTCTACGAGTTCTCTCGGATAAGTTTTCTGCAATGGGTGACGCGGTTTTTTGGCCCAGCGCCAATAAGGGGCCGAAGCGGCTCCCAAATCGATAGCGATGCCGTAAGAATGGGCGCTCCGTCTGTCTTCCCCCGCTATATTTCGCCAGTAATATCCTCCGTCGACTTTGAGATATTTGCGAAGCTCGGGATGTTCCCGCGCGAGACTGTCCAATTCTGGAACTATCGAAGCCAAAGCTCTCGCGGCGTTTTTATTCAGAGACGCTTTTCCGCGCGGCAATGCGACTGTTTTTAAATTTTTTTGAACTTCGGAGGGCATGGATCCATAGAGAGCGTCGAACAGATCGTAAGGACGATCGCGCCCCGGCGCGAAACCGTCGTCAATGTCCGGTCGATTCGGCTCGAGAGGATAGATTTGACGCATGGACGCGAAAACATCGCCTCCGCCGACCGCGCTCTTATAGGGCGATAGTTTTCCGTCGTCCATCAAGAGGTCGATTGAGCCGTCGCCGTTTTTAACGAGGGAGCGAATTTGCGGATAGGCTCGCTTCAGACAACGCAAATTTATTTGATCTTCTTCGTCAAGGGGAAAATTGGTCTCCGCGAACGCTTCTCCAAAAATCGCGGCTCCCATAAAATAAAGCGCGAAGACGATTGACGAAGCNCGAAAAATCGCGATCATAACGGCGTTCATACTGTTAGCCCATAAAATAAAAAAACAAAATTTAAGACTCGGCGAATTATCGATGCGAAATAAAAATATCGTTTTTTTCATAGATACTTATGGTTGCAAAATCAACCAGAACGAATCGCAGGCGATCCGCGAAGGCTGGCTCGCCGCCGGTTGCGCGGAGACGGACAATCCGGCGGAGGCCGATTATATTATTATCAATAGTTGCGCGATCACCGCGAAAGCGGAAAGAGACGCGAGAAACGCGATCTATCGCCATCGACGATCGTCGCCGAACGCGAAAATAATTCTCGGCGGCTGCGCGTCGAGGCTTTTGCCGGAATTTCAGCCCGGCAAAGGCCGGGAAGCTCCTTTGGTCGATTTACGCGAAAACAACAAAAACCTGCTCTCTCCTCCCGGCGATCGAAATGAAGAGCCTGAATCAGATCCGTTTTTCGCGGACATATTCGCTTATAAACGCGGCAGACCAGTAATAAAGATTCAGGACGGTTGCTCGCAAAAATGCGCTTATTGCGTTGTCCCTTTTACCCGCGGAACTCCCAAAAGTCGCGATCCGATCGCGATTNTTGACGAATGTCAAAGACTCGNACGAGCGGGATACGGCGAGCTCATACTTTCCGGGATAAACCTCGGCCAATACAGATCTCCAGACGGCGGCGATTTTTGGCGTTTATTGGCTTTGCTGGATAGAGAATTAAGCCGCGAGTTCGTAGATCGCTTAAGATTGCGGATTAGTTCCGTAGAGCCGGGGCAACTAACCGACGACGCNCTTGCAATTTTATCGGATTGCGCTTTGGCCGCGCCGCATATCCATCTCTCCATGCAACACGCTTCGACGCGGATCCTCGCGGCGATGGGCAGAACGCGCTATACGCTCGAATCGACTCTGGCAAAGCTGGAAAAGGCGCGTCGCTTCTGGCCGCGATTGGGGTTGGGCGCCGATTTCATCGTCGGATTCCCGGGCGAAACGGAGATCGACTTCCAGGAACTTCTGGAGGCTCCCTCCCAACTTGGGTTAACTTACGCGCACGTCTTTCCCTATTCCAAAAGACCCGGAACGAGAGCGGCGGCGATGAACCCTCAGATTCCGGTCGCGACAAAGAAGAGTCGCGCCGAGCTTTTGCGAAATCGCGCGTCGGAACAGAAAGCCGCCTTTTTGCGCTCTCAGTCGGGAACAGAAACGATCGTCGCGCCCGACGCTGGAAAAGACGGCGCGGGATCCGAAAGAGGCGTTAACGAATACTACGCGAACTGCCAGCTCGCGAACGGACAAAGATTTTCATCCCTAAAACTGACAAAAGTTCGCGTAGTTTCAGTCGTAGAGAACAGACTTTTATGCGAATTGGCGGATTAAGGCGATTAGGCCTTCAGCTCGCCGCCCATGACCTTGATGAAGTCCGCGACCCAGGCGGGATGGGCGGGCCAGGCGGGAGCGGTAACCAAATTGCCATCGACAACTGAATTATCCGCGGCTTCGGTTGGCTCGACCCAGGTCGCGCCCGCCGCGACCACTTCGGGTTTGACCGCGGGATAGGCTGTCGCTTTTTTGCCTTTTAATACGTCGGCGGCCGCCAGAATTTGCGGCCCGTGACAGATGGCGGCGACGGGTTTGTTCTTTTGGAAAAAGTCGCGAACAATTTCGATCACGCGGGGATTAAGGCGCAAATATTCGGGAGCGCGACCGCCCGGAATGATCAGCGCGTCGAATTCGGCCGGATTAATTGAGTCGAAATCGTCATTAATCGCGAAATTGTGGCCTCTTTTTTCCGAATATGTCTGATCTCCTTCAAAATCATGAATGGCGGTCTTTACGCTGTCGCCGCTCTTTTTCCCCGGACAAACGGCGCGCGCGTCGTAGCCGACCATTTTAAGCGCCTGGAAAGGGACCATCGCTTCATAATCTTCCACGAAATCGCCGACGAGCATGAGGATCTTTTTCATAATGTATGTCTCCCTGTTTGAATGTTTTTAGAAAAAGAGCCAATCAAGCGAAAATTTGCCCGGCCCTACGATGAGTATTGAGATAAATCCCAAAAGATACGCTTGAGCGGGAGAAGTCCAGTATTGGCCGCGAGACACGTTGGTGGCGACGGCCATATTGCAAATCGCGGGAATCGCGACCAATCGGGTAAGAAAGCCGAAGATCATGCAAACCGAGGCGGTCAGCTCGATGGCAAGCGCGCAATAAAAGCCCATTTCCGGCGTAAAAAATAGAACTTTGGGAAATTTCTCGGCGGCTTTTTCGCGGGTGAGAATTTTCTTAATCGCGAAAGGCAGCAAACCTATCCCGACGGTCAGGCGCAGACAGAGCGCCGCCACATCATAACTCGCGGGATCGACCATGAAATTCGCGGCCACTTCTCCAATCCTTTGCAAATACCGACAGTTTATTCGCGCGCTAAAATTATCGCGCGCCGACGAAGAAGAATAGCAAAATTTATTTCAAGAAAAAAGAGCGTTAAAATTATTTAATTTTATTTTATCCTTTCGAAAGTTTGGCGTTTATTCTTTCCTGACACAATTTGGCGCTCGCGAATGCCCAATGAAGATTATAGCCGCCAAGGCTTCCGGCGACGTCGATCGCCTCTCCGATAATATATATTCGCGGCGCGATGGCGCTTTCAAAAGTTCGCGGATTAATTTGATCTGTCGACACGCCGCCTCTCGCGATTTCGGCGTTGTCAAAACCCGCTGTCGACAAGCCGCTAAATTTCGCGGAGGCGACGCGTTTTATTAATTCGTTTCTTTGTTTCCTCGATAATTCCGCGATGTTTTTGCGCGCTATAGCGTCGGCGGAGAGAATATCGACCAGTCGATCGGGCAGTAATTTTCGCAAAAGGGAGCGAAAGGTCGACCTTTCGGACGAATCGACAAGTTTTTTTAAATCCGCGTCGGGTAGAAAATCCAGTTCCAATTCGCAAGGATTCGGAGCGAAAAGACTCGCGGTCAAAATTGCGGGTCCGCTCAAGCCTTTATGGGTAAAGAGCGCGTCGCCTTTGATCGCTGTCATCCGTCCCAGAGAATCCTTCCATGACGCTTTAACTTTCGCTCCGATTCCGGATAGGGAAGCGAAGATATTTTCATCTGGATAGTACAGAGGCGCGAGCGCGGGTTCCGGATCGCTGACTTTATGTCCGAGTCCGCGCAGAATTTTCCAGACTCCGTCGTCGCCGCCGAGTTTGGGGCGGGCGGGCGAACCGGAAGCGATTACTAATCGCCGACATTTATATATTTCTCTATCTGTTTCGATAATATGGGGATCGCCCGGAATTATTTTTCTTACGACTCTTCCGTATAAGATCTTCTCCCCGACGAAGCGAAGCAGACGATCGCAAAGTCTCGTCGCCGAAGTTTTCAAAAAATATTTACCGCCCTCGCGTTCCTCCCAGGGGAGTTGCCATTGGGAAAACAGCGCCAGAATATCCGNCGCGCCAAAACGCTCGAGACAATATTTTGGAAACGCGGCGTCGGGACGCGAGAGATAAAAATGGAGCGAGAGATCCCTATTGCTGAAATTGGCTTTTCCGCCGCCGCAAACTCGCAATTTTTCCCCCGCGCGAGCGTTCTTTTCGAGAATCAGGAAATTCCCGCGAGCGAAAGCTCCCGCGAAGAGTCCGCTGGCGCCCGCGCCTAAAATTATTTCGTCGTATATTTCTCTCATCTTGTCTCCCNGCCTGGTTGCTTCGCGATTTTCCCTAGGCTCGCTTGGCTGTCTGGAATTGGTTATTTTAAATAACGATTCTCGTCGAAGCTTTCCGGGTCGATTAAAATGTAATAATTTTATGGCAAGAGCCGAAATATCCATATAGAGGCAATTTTTTTAGCGCGAAAAACGCCTCGCGCTTCTAAAATACGCTTCCTTCGCGTCGCGCCGGATTTTTAATCCCGCGCATAAGCCGCGTAGAAAGCTCCTTAAAGAATATAATTAAAGAACGCGGGCTGTTCGGCTTTATTTAATACTGGATATTTGCGTAATGTCAGCGTATTGACACATTATTAATCGGGTTTATTGAGATAGTATATGAGTATTGACACCAGCGGAATTATCGGTCAAAGCGCCTCTCTCTCCGGAGTTTTTAAAATGCTGGAGAAAGTCGCGCCCACTGACAGCACTGTGCTAGTAACCGGCGAATCGGGCACGGGAAAGGAACTTCTCGTCAGAGCGCTTCACGCGAACAGCAAACGCGCGGACAAGCCTTTTGTGCCAATAAATTGCGGAGCGATTCCCAAGGAATTGCTCGAAAGCGAGCTATTCGGACACGAGAAAGGCGCTTTTACTCACGCCATCAGATCCAGACCCGGTCGATTTGAACTCGCCGACGGAGGCACGATCTTCCTCGATGAAATCGGGGAAATGGATTTAAGTCTTCAGGTAAAAATCTTGCGCGTTCTGCAGGAAAAGGAAATCGAGAGAGTCGGAGGAACAGGCACAAAGAAGGTCGATGTTCGAGTAGTGGCGGCCACCAACCGCAACCTCGAGGAGGAAGTCGCGAGAGGCAGATTCCGCGAGGATCTATATTATCGGTTAAACGTCATTCCTATCCATCTCCCGCCTTTGCGCGAACGCGGCTCGGACGTGTTAATTTTATCCAATCATTTCCTCGATGTCTTCTGCAAGAAGAAAGATCGTCCCCCGCTCGTCATGTCTCCGGACACAAAGAAAATCCTTTCCGCCTATTCCTGGCCGGGGAATGTCCGCGAACTGGTCAATTTTATGGAGAGACTCTCAATCCTGGTGGACGGCAACGTAATCCATCCGTCGGATCTCCCCTCGAAAATTCTCGATCAAGTCGGCGATCTGGCCGCTCTTCCCCCTCTTGAAGAAAAGGAAGAACCGCTGATAGTCGAGGCGGAATCGACGCCCATTATCGAAACCGCGTCGTCGGGCGAGTTCGTCTGGCCGACTCTGGCCGAGCTAGAGAAGCAAAAACTCAATCTCAAGGAATTTCTGGACACTATAGAGAATAGATTAATCGACGAGGCGCTTGAAAAAGCCGATGGCGTAAAGAATCAGGCGGCCGAATATCTGGGCATAAAACGAACTACTCTCATAGAAAAATTAAAAAAGCGCGGTATGTAGGGCGAGCCGGAAAGTATTTCGCTCGGAATTTTAAAAATTATATTTACACAAAATATATGTTTTATACTAATCGAAAGTCGATGAGTTCCGATCATAAAAGAATCATGAGGAATGGGCGGGCCGCGAAGCGACTATCGAGGCTTTTTAAATATTTTTCGCCGCTTATGAATAGATTTCCGCTTTATTGCGCGAGCATGGGCTTCGCGCTTCTGCTAATTCCGACTTTTTCAGCGCCTCCGCAAGCGGCCGACGCTCGCGATCGAGGATTAATTAGCAGTCCTCAAGATATCCGAAGTTCGGTGAATCGCGGAGGCCCGGAAGACTGGCCGGAGCACGAAGGCCTATCGACTTCCCGATCCGGAGCTCCTTTGCCCGGTTCTTCGACGTTTGAATCCGATTTGCCAACCCCGGCTCCTACGGCAAATTCTTCTGGCTCCATCGGCGCGATTCCGGAGACTCCGACATTTGCCGAACCAGATTACTCCTCCCCGCCTCCCGCTCCCGTAGCCTCTCCCACTGTCGCGCCGGAAAATACTCCCGCGCAAGCGTCTTCTCCGGCAACCCGTCCCGCTGCCGGTCGCGCTCCTTCGGACGTTGAAACGCATACTCCCGAGGGCGGCCAATCGATGACCGCGAGACCGTCGCGCGGAGAAGTAGTCAGTCCCTCCTCCGCGCCGACTCCGGAGCCCGCGCCCCAGGAAAAAGAGGTAATTTATGTCGACGAGCAAGGGAACCCTGTGCCGAAGCCGCCGGAGCCGGAAAAAATGATCGCCGAAGCGCAGGAATTAATGGAGCAGGGAAAACACGACGACGCTTTGGCTATCCTGGAACAGACGCGGCAGATTCCAGGGCTTTCGCGAGATTTACTCGAACAGGTATTATATAATATAAGCGACGCGCTCTGGGCGCGTTACGCGGACAATCCTCTGGCCGGCTTCGAGCCAATCGTCTCGGCCACAAACGAAGCCCTGAACGCGAACATTCGTTCGCCTCGCGTGCCGGACGCGCTCTTGCGTCTCGGCCTGGCCAATATCAAGGTTGGCAATCTGTCCGACGCCTCGGGCTATATTGTCGCGCTCATGCGCCGTTTCCCGGATTTTCCAGGAGTTGCCCAGGGCTTCGCCGCTCTCGGCGAAGCCCAACTGAAAGCCGGCGCGAATCCGCAGGCCGAACAATCCTTTGGAATCATACTGGATAAATATCCCGAATCGTCCCAGCTCGAAGCCGCTTCGGTCGGCTTGGCAAAAGCTCTGGTAAATCAGGGCAAGGACGAAAGAGCGCAGGTCATTCTCGACTTTATAAGCAAGCGCTGGCCGCGTTATTATATCAATGAGCCGGAATTTCTGCTAATGCAAGCCGCGAACGACGAAAAAATGAATCGTCCGGACGCCGCGCTGGCCCTGGATTGGCTCTATGTCAACCTCGATCCGCAAAGACCGTCGAACGCTCCCCTGCTTCTCAAAATGGGCGATCAATATTCGAAAAACGGAAATCCCGTCGCGGCGAATTTTGTATATGAAGATATTCGCCGCAATTTTCCTGATTCTCCGGCCGCTGTTACCGCGGCCATGCGTCTCGCCGAAAAGGGAGTTTACGATTCCCCGATCACTTACGACGAAATGAGCAAGGTCTTCGGACGGGCGGCTAACCCCGGCCTCTGGCGAACCTATAACGATCTTGCCAATTCCGCAAAAGGTTCGCCGGAACAAATCCTCTCCCAGCTCAAACAGGCGATGTGGCTTTACTGGGATAAACAGTATCCCGAGGCCATGGGCAAGGCGGCCGATTTTATAGACAATTATCCCGAACATAAGGACATAGCCGAAGCGCGCGAAATACTCTGGGACGCCTTTCAGAAGGAATTTGAACAATCCCTGCGCGAACGCAATTACGGGCGCATCCTTCTGCTTTGGAACGGCTTTCCTTATATTCGCGAGAGATACGGGAAAATTGACGCCCCGCTTCGCTACGCTCTTTCGCAAGGCTGGCTGGAGCGAGGCGACGAAGAAAAATCTTTCGAGCTTCTCGCCGATTTTCTCCAAGGGCCAATGGATCCGGAATACGGCGAAGCGGCTTTTTCGCAGTTCTTCAATCATTATCTGAAGAATCAGAACTGGGACAAAATTCTCGATCTGGGCAATCTCGTTCACGATTGGAACATGAAGCCCGAGTTGCGCAATCAGCTCGCCTACGCCGAGGCTCTATCCGCGCAAAATTTGAATTTGGGCGCGGCCGCGCTGAATCGGTGGAAAAATCTCGCTACGCGAACTGACATCCCCTTGTATCAACAGGCGTACGCGACTTATTTTCTGGCCAAGGACGCGGAAAACAGGCGAGATATACGCGCCGCCTACGAAGGCAATCGCCAGCTCGTGGAAATGTTCACCCGCTCGCAGGACGAAAGATCGGACACA
>JAAUYY010000095.1 GCA_014804865.1 Desulfovibrio sp. | reverse complement strand
AAGACGGAAGCTCAATGCTTCCCAGCAACTGGTTCAGGTTAAGCAGAATTAATAATCTATTGTCGAGCTTGCCAATGCCACGGATGTATTCGGAGCCTATGCCAGCCACCACCGGCGGCGGATCCTCCACTGTGCTTTCCGGAATCCGCAAAACTTCCGACACTCCGTCAACCAGGAATCCGACGATCTTTTGATCCAGCTCCATGACGACTATTCTTGTGGAACTGTCCGGCTCCACTTGCGCCTTATTAAAGCGACGGCGCATATTGATCACCGGGATGACCTTGCCCCGCAAATTGATCACGCCCTCGATAAATTCCGGAGCGCGAGGCACCATGGTAATTTGCATTAGCCGGATAATTTCCTGCACGGCGAGAATATCGACTCCGAATTCCTCTTCGCCAATGCGGAATGTTACAAGCTGGATCAGATCGTCGTCATGGGGATCATGCCGATTTGCCGTTGCTTCCTGGGACATCCCGATCTCCTATGGCAAACGCCTTGAATTGTCCTCCGTCGCGCGCGAAAACGCTTGACGAGGGGATGAACCGACGGCGAGGAGGAGCGCGGCGAAAATTCCGCGTTTTCGCCCTCTGGCGGCGGTAAATTTTCCTCTTCGCAGTTTAAAATATTGGCCGACAAATAGCAATAAAATTGCGCCTTGGGCCGGATATTGACTACGCGGCGGACGACGGGGGTCAATCGCGGCGAAATCCCAGGAGATCGCGCCAGGCGTCGAGATTTTGATCGAGGTCGAGATAACCGCTAGGCAGATCGAGCGGCTTTGTTGTTTCCAATCCCTTTTTCAGGTCGTCCAGAGTAGCGACGCGCGGCAAATTGGGGAGATTCTGAATAGGGCAGAGATCAAAATCGTTATTCGGCAGCATGACCATGACGGGCAAGCCTTTCAGAACAGCCTCGAGGGATGCGGTCGTCGAGTTGGACGCCCAGACAAGGACGCCGGGTTTCAAAATTTCGCTTAACGGCCCGGCGAGAATCCTTACGCGTTTTTTTTGTTTTTCCGGACGGCCATCGACCCATTCCTCGACGGAATAGTAGGGATGGGGTTTGATTAGAACTCGCCAACCTTCAAGTATTCCGGCGTCCAGCGCAGTCCCGAGGAGTCTTAAATGCGCCTCGGTTTCGTCGCCGAAGAAACTTGTCAGGACTAGCAGGGCTGGCTCGGATGTGTCTTCAAGGGGCTCCCCGGGTTCGGGAGGCGCGGATTCCGGCGCGGTTTTTTCGGGATGAAGATACAGGTAGCGCAGAGCCTCCATCATCTTGAGACGCTCTTTGGGCGCGCCGTTGTCGAGCCATTGCGAGAGGGCGTTTTGACCGTTGCCGCCAATGATATCCGGCTGGCAAATGTTCCAGAGCGGATTCGTAAAAGTCTCGGGCGCGTCAAAATACCGGAAATCGGTGCGCCGGATTATCGAGTGCTGAACTCCGTAAACCGGACGGCGTTCGTCCGCGCTTTTGACTGCGCGGGTCGCCATTCTTTCCCAGGGACAGTTTTCCAGGGGAAACAGCGTCCATCTTTGCGGGCCCGCGAATTTGACATAGCGTTTGAAAGCGGCGTTTTGCAGACATCTTTCCAGACAACGCCATCCTCTGAAGGATTCCGCCCATTGCTCGCGGGCCAAAGGCCAAAAATTGAGACGCGATCCCTTGAAATGGCAATTGGCTGCGAAAGTTTTTTTCAATTTCAGGCTTTTTAACGCGATCGAAGCGTATCGGCGCCATGAAGATAACGCGTCGCGGATTGTTATAAACTCTTCGAGATAATCGTAGCTTAAGCCGTCTTTTCCTTCCTTGCGAAAGACATCGCGCAAGGACAGGCATTGGGAGAAGGTAAGATCGGGGGAGGGGAAGCGGATCAGCAACCAGCGAACAAAATGAGGGCCGCCGGGTCGTTCTTTTCTCGCTTCCGCGTTTAGCAGATCATGCAACTTCTCCCAGTAACGGGAGCGAAATCGCCCTCGGGACGCGTCAAGGAGATCAATATTGGGAAAGTAGGTAATTATGGTCGCCGTTTCGCGATCGTTATTCGTTTTGTCCCATCCCGGCGTATTTTTATCGGGCGCGGTCAGTCGACGCTTAATTTTCCAGAGCCAGATCGCGTATCGCGCCAGAGCGCGGAGTGGGGCCGGAATAGAGAAATAGATTCTTTCTTTCAGGCTTTTCCGCGGCGGAATTTTGGAGCCGCCCTTTGAAAAGGAAAGTTTTATGGAGTATTCCGCGCAAAGCTGGGTCAAGAGCGTTTTTAGAAGAGGATCTCGGCCGCGGACTTCGAGTTCCCGGCAGTTCGCGCGTTTGAGGAGCGACTCCAGACAAAGCGTTTTATATAGCGGATAGAGCCAGGGGCTTAATTTGGGATGCCTCTCGTAAAGCAGGGAAGTCAGCCACATCGATGGCTGGTCTCCGGCGGAGAGTTCGGTCGCCAGATCGTTCGCGCCGATTTTCAGAGTTCCGGCGGCATAAGCCCAGTTCATATGCTCGCGTCGAATGTTTATAAGCTCCCGATCCAGAATCGCGTCCAGGGAAAGGGCGCCGCGGGGAACGTCTCTGCGCGCCCAGTAAACGACGGTCGCCGCGTCAGAGGGAGGGGACGGCGAGTCGTCCAACGCCAGGATAAACTTGCTCATCGCGAGGCGTCTTTAAGCGCGTTAGCTATGGATGCCGAATAGTNGGGCCGCAAAACGCCTTTTTCGGTAATTATGCCGCTTATGAGATTAGCCGGAGTTACGTCGAAGGCGTAATTGAAGGCGGAAACTTCGTCGGGCGCGATTTTTTTCCCCGCCAGTCGCAAAACTTCGTCGGGGGATCGCTCTTCGATGGGAATGTCGGCGCCAGATGGCAAATTGGCGTCGATAGTCGATAGGGGAGCGGCGATGTAAAAGGGAACGTCATAGCGATTCGCGATAATGGCCAGNCCTAAGGTCCCAATTTTATTGGCAGTGTCTCCGTTGGCGGCAATCCGATCGGCGCCTACGATCGCGATGTCGACCAGTCCCTGGCTCATCAGCCAGGCCGCGGCGTTGTCGCAGGCGATTTTTATCGGGATCTCGTCTTTTTGGAGTTCCCACGCGGTAAGTCGCGAGCCCTGAAGAAAGGGTCGCGTCTCGTCGGCNATGACGCGAATGTTTTTTCCCGCGTCCCGAGCCGCGCGAACTACCCCCAGCGCGGTGCCGTATCCGGCGGTCGCCAGGGCGCCGGCGTTGCAGTGCGTGAGGATGGTCGCCTGGTCGGGAACGACTTCGTTTCCCGCCGAACCGATGGCTCGGCAAATCTCTTCGTCTTCCCGCTGGAGGGCGAGGGCTTTCTGTAGCCATTTGTCGCGCAATTCGCGGGCGGATTGGGAGGAATCGAGATCCGGTCGAAAGAGGTTTATAGCCCAGGCCAGGTTAACGGCGGTGGGACGCGCCAGGGAAAGAGCGCTGGTCGCTTCGTCAATTTTTTCGCGCCAATCGGCGNCGCCTAGATAGTCTTCGGCGGCGAGAACGCAACCGAAGGCGCCCGCGACGCCTATTAGCGGCGCCCCGCGAACGATCATGGTCTTGATCGCCTCTTCCGCGTCTTGCCAGGATCGACATTCGCGCCATATTTCTTCTTCGGGAAGAAGACGCTGATCGAGGACGCGGAGGACTCCCTTTTCCCAGTAAATATGGGGAGTCATTATTTTTTCCCTTCGGCCAAATCCCGGAAAACGCGCATGCGCGGATCTCCTTCGTCTCTGGCGCATCCGCAGGCGGCGACGTTCAGATTCGCGCCGCAGTCGGGACAAAGCCCTTTGCAATCGGGGCGGCAGAGGGGATTGGGCGGTATGGCGAGCATGAGTTGTTCCCACGCCACCGCGTCGAGGTCGAGCATCGGGGCGTTGCGTTCAAATACGATATGAGAGTCTTCCGAGCGCTCTTTTGGCGAGTTGGGCGTTTCCTCGTATTCGTCGAAATTGACGTCGATTTCAATGGGGGCGTCTTCGGCGCAACGATTGCAGGGCGCGACGACGGCTCCCTTGAGTTCGCCGCGGACGAGGCAACCCTCTTCGGCGGGCATTACAAATACTTTCATCTTGAGAGGATCGGTTACGCGGCAATCCATCTTGAACTCCTTGATGGGTTCAAGCCAGATTTGTTGATCGTCAAGGACGAATTCTTTGCCGGAAGGCGGGAGATCGTTAATCGATACCAGATTTTTGCTCATGATTCGCTCCAGTTATCGCGGAGAGGCGAAGGCGAGGGCCAAGCCGAGCCCGATAAAAACGCATCCCGCGAGTCTATTGAGAAAGATTTGAGATTTTGGGGACTTATTAAAAAGGACGGCGAGGCGACCGCCCAGCAGGGCGACGACCGCGAACACCAGAAAAGCGGCTACGACGAAGAGAAAGCCGAAGCAAACAGTTTGCAATCCGACGTCGCCGATTCCGGGATCGCAAAATTGGGGCAGGAAGGCCAGAAAGAACAAGGCCACCTTGGGATTGGTTATGTTCATGATTACGCCGCGTCTGTAGAGCGCCGCGTAGCCGGGGAAAGAATGGCGCGAGAGATCGTCCTGGGAAGCTTTCGCGCGAAAGGCCTGCCAGGCGAGCCAGCATAGGTAAGCGGCTCCGCAGTATTTGAGAATATTGAAAGCCAGGGGAGAGGCCAGGAAAAGCGCGGCTATCCCAAGCGCCACAGCCAGAGTATGGAAACAGACCCCTGTTAAAAGGCCCAGGGTAGTAATAATTCCCGCTTTCGCGCCGAAAAGCGCCGATTGGGTAAGGACAAATATGTTGTCCGGCCCGGGGGCGACGCCCAGGACGAGAGCGGCGAAGAAAAAGGCGCAACATACGTCAGGAGATGGCATGATTGGAGGCTAATTCGAATAGATATTGGAGTTTGCGGTCTTTTGGAAGACTTTTAATCGCGTATTCCAGTTTGCAGGCCTCGCTTNGGCATGCGAGGGGAACCGAGGCGAGGAGCTCGACCGGGCGNCTTGTTTTTGTGTATTTCGCTCCGCCGCGCGAGAGGCCGTTATGTTGAGCCAGGCGTCGATCGAGATTGGAAGTGGAGCCGCAATAAAAAGTTCCGTCGCGACAGCGTAGCAGATAGACAAACCAGCGTTCGCTCATTAATCAAAGCCGCCCGCGAGCCAAACCGTAAGAAGGAAAGAGACGCACCAGTTGCCGCAAGTCCAAAGCCAGGGATTTATGGGGCGTCCCTGGATCATGGCGCGCGTCATGCGCAATGATCCCAGGATCGCGCCGCATGTGTAAAAAACGCCGAAGCCGATCGCGGCCAGCAGGCCAAACTGCCCGAGGAGGATTATGAAGAGGAGGATTGTTACAGTCGGGGAAAGGCAACCGCGCGAGTCGAATGATGAATAGGCGAAAACTGGNCCCTGGGCGTAACCGCGTCGCGAGTCATGGAAAGCTCCGGTCGATTCGTTTTCGGGAGGGAGCACCTCTACTTCGACTACTTTTCGAGAATTTTGATTATTGTCATTTTCAGCCATGGCGTGCAAAATCCAGCGTAAATTGCGCGTTAAAAGGTCATAAGCGACAA
Organism: Desulfovibrio sp.; assembly: GCA_014804865.1. The sequence continues at coordinate 13,898 of JAAUYY010000095.1, read as the reverse complement.
TANCCCATTTCGCGGCGTCTAACAATACGGCTTTTTCGCGAGTAATTATCGGCGAGAGTATTCGTTCCCCTGGCCAATTTCGCGGGAGTCATCGCGGAAAAGCCGCGGGCTTTGGCTACTGTCAATCGCCGCTCGCTATGGAGTCCGCTTTGTCGCCGATATTGCAAGCGCGCGGGAATTAGCGTAAAAATATTGCCGCGAAACTTTTTTATGCGAGGGAGATTGATCCAATGAAAAAATATTTTCTTCCAGTTTTTTTTATGGCTTTTTGTCTTGTTCTTTCTGCTTGCGCTTCCCGCGCCTTCGCGGCGGACAATACGGAGCGGATTTTGAGCGAGGCCTGGACGGCCTATAATATAGGCGATTACCAAAAAACGCGGCGATTGGTCGAGAATTTGGCGGGCGACGGCAACCCTCGCGCTCAAGTGATCATGGGGCGGCTTTATGAAAACGGCCTGGGCGTGGAACAGAATATGGCGACGGCCGCGCAGTGGTTCCAGCTCGCCGCCGAGCAAAACTATCCGGAAGCGCAGGTCTTGCTCGCTTATTGCTATGAAATTGGCGCCGGAGTTCCGAAAAATCCCCAGGAAGTAATGAACCTGTTTGGCAGGGCGGCGGAGGCGGGAAACCCCGAGGCGCAATTTAATCTGGCGATCAATTTTGGCCAGGGCCTCTATGGAGCGCCGAAAAACGAAACGGAGAGTTTCCGCTGGGCGCAATTGGCGGCCCAGCAGGGCTACGCGCAGGCCGAGCGCTACCTCGGCGCCTGTTACGAATACGGCTTTGGCACGAACGCCAATCCGCAGCTTGCCCAGGAATGGTACGCGAAGGCCGAAAAGCAGGGGCTTAGCCGCGAAGGCGCGGTGTTTGGTTTTTCGAAGTCGTATTAGAGTCGTTTGCCTCCGATAACGCGGGCGAGGATTTTTGAAAAATTGAGTTAGCGCGAAGCTAATAGTTTTTTAAACGCGAAGCCCCGGCGAAAGATCGTCGGGGCCATTTTGTTTAATTATTTTCTCGCGTCAGTTACGCCCATCGCGCGTCGCGAGCCGTTTTCTTGAGCGGCGAAGCCCGCGACCGCGCGGACTCCGCCGCCAAAGTATTTTAGATGGTGTTCGAGGAGCCCATTACGTCGCGAATCTTGTGGGCGACCATGTCCTTTACGGCTTCGCGCGCCGGAGACAGATAGGAGCGAGGATCGAACTGCTCGGGCTGTTCGACAAAGAACTTCCTTATTGTAGCCGTAACGGCGAGGCGAATGTCCGTATCGACATTAATCTTGCAGACGCCCATCTGCGCGGCCATACGGAGCATATCTTCGGGGACGCCTTTGGCTCCGCCGACCTTGCCGCCGTATTTGTTGCACATCTCGACAAATTCGCCGGGAACGCTGGAGGCGCCGTGAAGCACAAGGGGATAGCCTGGCATTTTCTGGGTGATGGTTTCGAGCCGCGGGAAGTCCAGGGTCGCGTCGCCTTTGAATTTATAGGCGCCGTGACTTGTTCCTATGGCGATAGCGAGCGAATCGCAACCCGTGCGTTTTACGAAATCGACCGCCTGATCAGGATCAGTGTAAACATGCGAGTCGGACTTCACATGTTCTTCGACGCCGGCGAGTTTGCCAAGCTCGGCCTCGACCCAGACATTGCGAGGATGAGCGTAGTCCACGACCATTTTTGTGATGGCTATGTTTTCCTCATAGGGCAGATGCGAGCCGTCGATCATTACGGAGGTGAAGCCGCCGTCGATGCAAGCCTTGCACATCTCGTAGGATGGTCCATGATCGAGATGGAGAACTACGGGAATATCCGGCTCTTCCTCCATGGCCGCCTGAACCAGTTTCAGGATGTAAACCTGGCCCGCGTATTTGCGCGCTCCAGCTGAAACTTGCAGAATAACCGGCGATTTTTCCTGAACGGCGGCCGCCATGATGCCCTGCATTATTTCCATGTTGTTTACGTTGAAAGCTCCGATGGCGTAGCGGCCTTCGTAGGCCTTCTTGAACATTTCTTTTGGTCCGACCAGGGGCATGATTTCCTCCGTGAAATAATTATGTTTAGGAATTGCGAAAGCGATTGAATCGAGAAATTCACTTTGAGAAATTTTGTCATATTTCTTTGGAAAGGGCAAAATTTTTATTTCGAGCCGTCGGAGAGTCGGTGTCGCCGCTATTTTATGACTTGCTACGATTTTATTTTTCGTGCTACTATCCGGTCGGCGCGAGAACGAAATCGTCTCAAGGGTTATCGGCTTCGCGCTTAGCTCAATCTTTTCGCGCCCCGGAGGTCGCCATGGTCAAATTTTCCGGACTTGTCTTATTTATTTTAGCTCTCGCTCTGCCGTCTCTCGCGTCAGCCCATTTTGGCGCGATAATACCTTCGCGAGCCATGGTCATGGACAAAAAGGAAGCCGCGCTAAAAATAGAGGTCGGCTTTATTCATCCCTTCGCGCGTCAGGGTATGGATATGATCAAACCTGAAAAACTCTTCGTCAGACATGACGGCAAGGACGAAGAACTGACCGAAGCTCTTTCCGAAATGAAATTCTTTGGAGAACGCGCGTGGCAAACCGACTACGCGGTCAAAACTCCGGGCGTCTATACTTTCGCGTCTATTCCAAAGCCCTATTACGAAGCGGCGGAGGATTCGTTCATTATCCATTACGCGAAAACGACGGTCGCGGCCTTCGGCGAGGAAGACGGTTGGGACGAGCCGCTCGGTCTGCCCATCGAGATAATTCCCCTGACGCGTCCGTTCGGAAACTACGCGGGAAATGTCTTCGCGGGAAAAGCCCTTTACAATGGCAAGCCTCTTCCCAACGCGAGCGTCGAAGTGGAAAATCTCAATCGCGACGGACTCCGCGAAGCGCCAAACGCCTATTTTGAAACGCAGACTGTAAAAACCGACTCGAACGGCGTCTTTGTTTACGGCGTTCCCTGGCCCGGATGGTGGGGATTCGCCGTCCTCGCCGAGGGTCCGGACAAAATTGAGCGCGACGGCGAACTGAAATCCGTCGAGCTGGGCGGAATTATCTGGGTTCAATTCGCCGAACCGCTAACGAAAAAATAGGCAAAGAGATGCATATATCCGAAGGCGTCCTCTCCGCTCCGGTTCTCGCCGTCGGCGCCGCGCTCGCGATTGGCGGCGTGGCCGTTGGACTAAAAAAGCTCAAGGACGATCAAGTCGTTCTCTGCGGCATGCTCTCCGCGGCCTTTTTTGTAGGCTCCCTGGTTCATGTGCCCGTTGGCGTCGGCAACGCCCATCTGCTTCTGACCGGACTTCTGGGTTGTCTGCTTGGCTGGGCCGCGTTCCCGGCTGTATTCGCCGCTCTTCTCCTGCAGGCTTTGCTCTTTCAGTACGGAGGACTGACGACGCTGGGCGTAAATACCTTTTGCATGGGATTTTCCGCGGTTCTGTCATGGTATGCTTTCAGGGCGATCTATAAAATATATCCTTCGCCTGCCGGATTGAAAGTCGCCGCTTTTTGCGGCGGTTTTCTCGGAACGGCCTTTGGCGCGATTCTCGCCGCCCTCTCCCTGATCTTTACGGACGAAGGCTTCTTCGCCGCCGCCGGAATTCTTCTCGCGGCGCACTTGCCAGTTATGCTAATCGAGGGTTTAATAACGATGTTCTCGGCATGGTTCATAGCGCGAGTAAATCCGGAAATGCTCGCGCTGCCTCGAATCTTAAACACTCCAAGGAGCGTATGATGAAAATCACGCCTTTTCTTCTGGCCGCGCTAATTGTTCTCTGCGCTTTTTCCGACGCGCTGGCGCACAGGCTCAACGTATTCGCATGGCTCGAAAACGACGAAATCATAGTCGAAAGCAATTTTGGAAAAGATCGTCCAGCCCGAGACGCGGTCGTTACGATTATCGATGAAGCGACTCGTCGGACTCTCGCGAGCGGACGGACAAACTCTGTAGGCCAGTATGTCTTTAAAGTCCCCAGTGTCGTGCGCGAAGGGCATGGTCTGGTTATCGATGTTAACGCCGGTCAAGGCCATCACCGCGAATGGACCATGGACGCCTCGGAGCTTTACGCGGCCGCGTCCCTGACCGCCGGTTTTGACGCCTCGGCTATCGAACAGCGCGAACAGGATCAAAAAGCGGGGATCGCTACCCCCGAAGCGACTCCGTCGATTCCTCCTGCTCCGGCGATCGCGAGTCCAGCCGACGAAACTCTTACGCCCGACCGCGCGCGAAGCATTATTAGGGAAGAAGTGGAAAAAAGCGTGGCTCCCTTGCGTCAGCGTCTCGCCTCCCGCGGCGAGGAAGGTCCGAGTCTCGCCGAAATCATCGGCGGAATAGGCTGGATCGTTGGCATTATCGGCGTTTATCTGATCTTCCGCTCGAGACGAAAGACATCTTGAATATAAAAAGCGTTTGCGGCGCGATAGATCCGAGAAGCGCTCTCTGCGGCGCCTTTCTGCTCTCTGTCCTCGTCGCTTGTCTTAACAGTCTCGCGGCTTGCGTCGCGGCTTTTGTAATCTGCCTCTTTTTCGTTATCCTGGCCGCTCCGGAAGCGTCCATTTTTTTCAGCCGCCTTCTCGCGGCAAACGCCTTTATTCTCCTTGTCTGGGTTACGGTTTCCTGGTCGACGCCGGGAACCGTAATCTGGCAATGGGGCTTTCTGAAAATAACAGCCGAAGGAACGCGTCTGGCCGCTCTGGTAACCCTTAAGGCCAACGCCATTTTTTTTCTATTCATGGCGCTGATTTTTCCCATGTCCGTTTCGAGGCTTGGCGGAGCCATGCGCAAACTCGGGTTTCCAGCGAAATTAATTTGGATTCTCCTGCTCATGGGGAGAAACATACAGGTTCTTCGGGAGGAATGGCGCGCGATGTCGGAAGCAACCCGCTTGCGTCGCTTCAAGCTGGGAAATAACTGGCGAACTTACAGGACTATAGCCGCGCTGTTGGCGATCTTTCTCGTCAGGGCGAGGGATCGAGCCGAGAAGACGCGAGAAGCGATGTTGTTGCGCGCCTACTCTGGCGCGCTTCCAGAGACGGCCAATTTTGCCTTTTCGCGAGCCGACGTTTTTTTCTCTTTGCTTTTAGGTTTTGTCGGCGCGACGCTTTTGGGAATTGAAACCGGATTTTTTAATGATCATATCTGAACCGGTCGATCAGGCCGCGCCGCTTCTAAAGCTGGAGAACCTCTCCTGCTCCTATCCGGGAGCGCCAGAGCGTCTCGTTCTTCGCGATGTCAATCTCGAAGTTCGCGACGGCGAAAAGTTTGGCCTCGTAGGCTCTAACGGAAGCGGAAAAACGACGCTCTTCCGTTGCGTGACGGGACTTTCCAAATCGGCGGGCTCGATATTTTTAAATTCGCGACGCGTGGAGACCGAAAAGGATTTCCAATATTTGAGAGGCGTCGTCGGATACGTTTTGCAAAATTCGGACGATCAGCTAATTTTTCCGACAGTAATGGAGGATCTCGTTTTCGGCCCGCTCAATCTCGGCCTTTCCCCAGAGGAGGCGAGAGCGCGGGCGGAGGAAACGTTGCTCGCGCTAGGCTTGGGCGACTACGGAGAAAGAATTTCCTGGAATCTGTCCGGCGGGGAAAAGAAGCTCGTCGCGATCGCCTCGATTCTTGTAATGCGCCCAAGGCTGATTTTGCTGGACGAGCCGCTGAACGAACTCGACGAAAAAGCGTCCGCGCGGGTTCGCGAGACAATCTCGAGCCTGAATCGGGCCGCGATCGTAATTTCGCACGATATGGGGTTTCTGGAGGAGCTGGGGGCGAAAATAGTAAGACTTAAAGACGGAAGGCTGCTTCGCGAATAAGAAGCTGTCTCGCGCCTTCCAAAGCCGGAATTTATAATGCGGCGTGCAGCGATAAGCGGCGAGAATGAGCCAGGAACCGCGTTTTCTGGCGAATGATATTCTTCATGGCCGTTTGAGAAACGGTTATGAAGATATATTTTAAGAGTCTAGCGACGCGTCGAGACGCGCCCCGACCGAGCGGAGGACTTTTCAGGATGAACGCCTCGCCCCGAGTATCGTCTCGCGAGATGCGCCGGGCCATCCGCCTCCCATTCGTCGGAATGGAAACGTTCGTTCAGACTTTTCAGGAGACCCGCCGGATCCTCATGATGCTCGTAATGGCCAAATCCGCTTAATAGCCATCGACTTCTGCCATGCAACACCTTGCGCGTCGAGCGCAATTTCCTCTCGTCCATGACTAGCTCCACTCGCCAAGCCCCTCTTGGAGTGGCCAACTCCAGCCTTCGTCCCTGGGAAATTACGCGACAGCCCTCCGGATCGCCGTCGAGCCGGAGCAGATCTTCCATGGCCGCGCGAACGACCATGAGACGCTCCTCGGCGGAAATATTTTTCCTGTCTTCGGCCAGTCGTCTTTTCCCGTCTTCTATCCTTTCCATTTGCGTCTGTCGGTCGTCGTCGAGGGTGCGGATTCCCCTCCGCATTTTCCTGAACTGCCAGACTATGACGCCTATAAGGAGAGCTCCGACGACGGCCCAATCCATTAAGGTCATACCTTTATCCTTATGTCATGCGCATAAAATATGTTTTCCTGAAAACTTCGGCGCGCTTAAGCCCGACTCTTCGCGTCTATTGGCTCGCGCTCGCCAAAGAACGGGAGGCTCTGGCCTGGGAGAATCGCGAATTTACAGCGACGCGACGCCGGGATACCCGCTCGGGATTTCGCCATAATTTTTATAGGGGAAACGGAAATCTTTCCGCTCGCCCCGACGCCTGATTATATTGGGTATAGCGTCGACCACTGTCAAGGTCGACGCGAAGCGCCTTGAACTTATTGGAAAGATAGTTTATGGAATGACTTGAACTGCGAAATATCAATTTGGGGCCGCGATCCGCCGAGATTGCGGAAAAGGACTTATTCGATGATTAATCAGCTGGACGGCGAACGCCCAACGGCGCTGGTAACCGGCGGTTCGCGCGGGATAGGCAAAGCTATCGCCCTGGGGTTGGCGAACTCCGGCTTCCAGATTATCCTGACTTACGTAAGCCGCCCGGACGAGGCGGAAAAAACAGTCGAGGAGATTCGTAAAACTGGCGGCAAAGCGCTCGCCTTCGCCCTGGATGTGGGCGATCCCGCGGCGGTCGAGGCCTTATTCGCCGCGGAGATAAAGGACAAAATAAATCTATCCGCGTTGATCAACAACGCTGGAATTACCAAGGATGGACTCCTTTTGCGCATGAAAGACGAGGCTTTCGAGCGAGTCATTGACGTGAACCTTACCGGCGCGTTCGTTTGCTCGCGCGAAGCCGCGAAAATCATGACCAAAAGACGCTTCGGAAGAATCGTCAACATAAGTTCCGTCGTCGGGCAGATGGGAAACGCGGGCCAGACCAATTACAGCGCGTCGAAGGCGGGCCTTATAGGGCTTACCAAGGCTTGCTCCCGGGAACTCGCCTCGAGGAACATAACTGTAAACGCCGTCGCCCCCGGTTTCATCGAGACGGAGATGACCGCCGGCCTTGACGAGGCGACGCGACGTTCCTACATCGAGTCCATTCCCTTGAAAAGGCTTGGTTTGGCGGAAGACGTGGCCAACGCCGTCGTCTTTCTCGCCTCCGACAAAGCGTCGTATATTACAGGACAGGTTATAGCCGTCAACGGCGGCATGTACGCCTGACCGTCTTTCGTTAGGGCTCGTTGGCCCGGCTTCGCGTCGGGCCTTAAACTGGAGGAAAATATGTCTGAAGTAGCTGACAAGGTAAAAAAGATCATTGTGGAACAACTGAACGTCAGTCCGGACGAGGTGAAACCGGACTCCACATTCGAGGCGCTGGGCGCGGACAGTCTTGATCTGACCGAGCTTATCATGGCTATGGAGGAAGAGTTCGACATCGAGATCGCCGACGACGATTCCCAGAAAATCTTGAAGGTGCAAGACGCCATCGATTTTATCGAAAACAATCAAAACAAGGATAAGTAGTCCCCTACTATCGGCGCGGCGACGCGCGAAGTCTCCGCGCCGGTTATGGCGAGTCGGATTTTCCAATTCGCTTTGGCCGCTTCGCGCGGCCAAAAACGCCCGCGAAATTATGCGACCGCCTCGTCGCGGGAGTAATTTCAAACGAAATTCGTTATGAGAAGGAGGCAGGCCTGTTTCACAGTGTTTCGCGCGGCTTTATTCGCGATGATTTGACTAATCGCGCGTCGCTTTTCGCGTCGATTCCTTAAAAGAGCGGCGCCAAGGCGATCCTGTCGTTAGCGATCCGATGGGAGAGAGCGCGCGACTTTTTGCCCCTGGCCGCCGGAGCGGGCGGTTTAATTTTTTTACGACCGCATGGCGCGTCGATCCGAAAGGAGCAACTATGACCCGACCGCGAGTAGCGATCACCGGCGTTTCCGGGATAACCCCGCTGGGCAACGACATCGCGACATCATGGACTCGAATTCTAGCCGGAGAAAGCGGCCTCGGGCCGATTACCCTTTTTGACGCCTCGGACTACAATTCGAGGATCGCGGGCGAGGTAAAGGATTTCGATCCCGATAAGCATATTCCCCCTAAACAAGCCAAAAGGATGGATCGATTTACGCAGTTTTCGGTAGTCGCGGCGAAAATGCTCCTTGAAGACGCGAACCTCGAAATGACCCCCGATGTCGCGGAAGACCTGGGCGTTATTTTGGGGATAGGGCTGGGCGGTCTGAAGACGCTGGAAACATGGCATTCAAAATTGCTTGAATCCGGCCCAAACAAAATCTCTCCCTTTATGATCCCCATGTTGATTTCCAATATGGGACCGGGCCAAATATCCATTTTCACTGGAGCGAAAGGCCCGAACATCGTTACTACCACGGCCTGCGCTTCGGGGATTCACGCCGTTGGCTCGGCGTTTAACGAAATTCTCCTCGGCAGAAGCGATCGGATTATCTCCGGAGGAGTGGAGTCGACCATTACTCCCCTTGGAGTCTCCGGATTTACGGCGCTTAAAGCCCTGTCAACCCACTATAACGATTCCCCCGAAAAAGCTTCGCGACCCTTCGACGCTGGCAGGGACGGGTTTGTTATCGGCGAGGGCGCGGGTATGCTTTTGCTCGAAGATATGGACGCCGCGAAGGAGAGAGGCGCGAAAATTTACGCCGAAATGGTGGGTTATGGAGCGTCCGCGGACGCGCATCATATGACCGCGCCGCATGAAACAGGCGAGGGTATGGCTCTCGCCATGAAGAGGGCGCTCAAAGACGCGGGCCTCAAACCCGAACAGATCGGACACATCAACGCTCACGCCACATCGACGCAACTGAACGACGCCACAGAGACAAAGGCGATTAAGCTCGCCTTTGGCGATCATGCNAAAAATATCAAGATTTCGGCCACAAAATCCATGACCGGTCATCTATTGGGCGCGGCCGGCGGCATTGAATCCGTGTTCACCGCCTTGGCGCTACGCGACGGGAAATTGCCCGGAACCATAAATATGGAAAACCCCGATCCGGCTTGCGATCTGGATTATTTGCCAAACGGCAGCGAAGACAGCGATTGCGAATACGCGATGTGCAATTCTTTTGGTTTTGGCGGCACCAACGCTAGCGTCATTTTTCGAAAATGGAGCGGAGACTACTAGACGCCGCGTCTCCGCGATCTTTGACGCGACGCGAGCGAAAGCCGTTGTCGCGAAGTCGAGACAATTAAAGGAATTTCTGAAAATAATGGACGAANTGTATCTTTCCGATCCGCAAATGGCCCGGATTATTGGGCTTGAATCCGGGCGTCAAATGGAGAAACTGGAACTTATCGCTTCGGAAAATTTTGTCTCTCCCGCCGTTCGCGAGGCGCAAGGAAGCGTGCTTACGCATAAATACGCGGAAGGATATCCGGGGAAAAGATATTATGGCGGATGCGAATACGTCGACATGGCTGAAACCCTCGCCTGCGATCGCGCGAAAGAGCTCTTCGGGTGCGAATACGTCAATGTGCAACCCCATTCGGGATCTCAGGCGAATATGGCGGCCTACTTCTCTTTCCTTAAATCGGGCGACACGATCCTGGGAATGGATCTTACGCACGGCGGTCATCTAACCCACGGAAGCCCAGTAAATTTTTCAGGAAGGCTCTTTAATTTTAAAAGTTACGGAGTCGACCGCGAAACGGGAAAAATCGATTACAACGCCGTTGAAAAACTCGCGAGAGAGACGCGACCGGCCATGATCGTCGCCGGCGCGAGCGCGTATCCCAGGATTTTGGACTTCGAACGATTCAGAAAGATCGCCGACGAAGTTGGCGCCTGGCTGTTCGTCGATATGGCGCATATAGCCGGTCTCGTGGCGACGGGACTTCATCCTAGTCCAATTCCTCACGCCCATATNACGAGCACGACGACACATAAAACGTTGCGCGGGCCAAGAGGCGGGATGTTATTGGCCTCCAGGGATTACGCTAAACAGATCAACAGCCAGATCTTCCCAGGTTCCCAGGGCGGCCCGCTCATGCACGTCATAGCCGCCAAGGGCGTCGCTTTTGGCGAGGCTTTGCGTCCGGCTTTCAAGGAATACGGGAAACGCGTGATCGAAAACGCCGCCGTTCTCGCCGACGCGCTTCTCGCGGACGGTTTCGATCTGGTCTCGGGCGGAACGGACAATCACTTGTTGCTCGTTGATTTGACAAACAGGGACATAACCGGAAAGGAGGCGGAAACCGCCCTGGACGCGGCGGGAATTACCGTCAATAAGAACACTGTTCCATTCGAGACGCGCTCGCCTTTTGTTACCTCCGGCATACGTCTGGGAAGCGCCGCGCTGACTACTCGCGGATTAAGGGCGGACGATATGCGACAGGTTGGAGCGTTTATCAGCGAAGCGCTGAATAAGAGAAAAGAGCCGGAAGCGCTGGAGCGTCTTAAGGGAGANGTGACGGAATTCGCTCGCCAATTTCCGCTCTTTTCCTGGAATTAAGGGAACGGGAACGATTCGTGAGCGAAGCGAGAGTGTCATGGTCGCGGTATTTTATGAATATCGCCTTTATGGTTAGCGAAAGATCGACCTGTCTCCGTCGCAAGGTAGGGGCTGTNGCGGTCAAGGACAAGCGCATCCTCGCGACCGGTTACAACGGGCCGCCGAGCGGCATTCGACACTGCGCCGAAGTAGGATGCTTAAGGAGCGAACTTAATATACCCTCTGGGCAAAGACACGAGATCTGTCGCGGACTGCACGCCGAACAGAATGTGATAATACAGTCGTCTCTGTACGGCGTTCCCCTGGAAGGATCCGTTCTCTATTGCACCAACCATCCCTGCGTTCTATGCGCGAAAATGCTAATTAACTGCGGAGTGCGTCATGTCTATTACGCGCAATCCTACCCGGACGAACTGGCGTCGGCTATGCTCGCGGAGGCTGGGGTAATCCTTGAGGAACTGGGAGTCGACGCGTCGCCGGACGGTTCGATCCCGGAGAGGAGGATAGAAGATGCCCGAAGAGAATTATGAGAAATTTATGGCCGAGGCCATAGCGCTGGCCGAGGAGAGCAGATTTTCGACTTACCCAAATCCGGCGGTGGGAGCCGTTCTGGTCAAGGACGGGGCCGTTGTGGCCAGAGGCAGGCACAGGGGCGCGGGGATGCCCCACGCGGAAATCGAATGTCTTGAGGACGCGAGATCGCGGGGAATTGATCCCGCGGGAACGACTCTCGTCGTAACCCTTGAGCCTTGCGTTCATTATGGGAAAACTCCCCCGTGTTCCGACGCCATACTCGCCGCTGGCATAAAGACTCTCGTTTACGGGTGCGAGGATCCCAACTCNGAAGCGGCCGGNGGAGNCAGACTCCTGGCGGAAAAGGGCGTCGAGGTTATAGGGCCTGTCTTGAAGCAGGAATGCGAGGATTTAATCGCCGATTTCCGCGTCTGGCGAGAAGGACGAAGGCCTTATGTAATTCTCAAGCTCGCCTGCACGCTGGACGGGCGAATAGCCACGCGCAGCGGTCATTCAAAATGGATAAGCGACGAATCGGCGAGAAAGGACGTTCATCGACTTCGCTCGGCCATTGGCAAAACAGGCGGAGCTATCCTGATCGGCGGCGGAACCTTCAGAGGCGACAATCCCGCGCTCACCTACAGACTGGATGAGGAAAAGGACGCGCCTCAACCCTTGGCCTGCGTGCTGACATCCCGATTGCCAAAAGCCGACGCTGATTTTCATCTGCTGACGGAAAGGCCCAAAGACACGGTGTTCTTCGCTTCGCCGGCCGCCACAGCTTCCACAGCCGCCGAAGCTCTCCGCAAGCTCGGTTGCCGCATATTCGCGGTAGGNCCGTCCAGAAAGGGCGGCCCAGATTTTGACAAAATGTTCGCGGAAATAAAAGAGGATTTGCATTGTCCATATGTCCTCTGCGAGGGAGGCGGCAAGCTTGCCTTTTCGCTCTTGCGCGCGGGCTTCATCGACGAATTTCATCTGCATATGGCTCCGATAATTTTGGGCGACAACGAAGCGACGCCCCTCTTCAACGGGAATATGCCGCTTTCTCTGGAGGATGGGCTGTCTTTGCGCTTTTGCAAGACTTTTATACGCGACAACAACGCGCGGTTGCTTCTTCGCCCCGCGACAAAGGAATAGGTCGTGTTCACTGGTCTCGTCCAAGGTATGGGAGCGGTCGAGGACGTCGAGCCGCTAGGCGAGGAGCGACGTTTTGGAATTAATCCGCTATTTCATTGGGACGCGCTTAACGACGGCGAATCGATCATGGTAAACGGCGTATGCTTGAGCGTCGAAAGACATTCGGGCTCGAAATTTTACGCTTACGCCTCTCGCGAAACAATTTCGCGCTCCACTCTTGGCTCGCTCCGCGTCGGGACGAAGGTTAACCTCGAGAGGGCGCTGGCCGCGGGCGATAAAATCGGCGGCCATCTTGTGTCCGGCCATGTGGATTGCGTGGCCAAGGTTACGGACGCGGACGAAGTTGGGGAATCTCGAAGAATACGTTGCTCCTTTCCCGCTCGATACGCGGTCGAGGTGCTCGAGAAAGGCTCGATCGCTTTAGACGGGATAAGCCTTACGATAAACAGGAGAGGAGAAGATTTTCTGGAAGTAAATGTAATCCCGGATTCGCTTAAGCGGACGAATATTTCCCAGTGGCGTCCGGGAACGTTGGTAAATATGGAAATGGACGCGATAGGGAAATATGTCATTAACTATATGCGCTATAGCGGCGCGATCGTGGAAAATAAAGATGGTTTGACGCGGGATTTTCTCGCTCGAAACGGATTTATCTAAAATACTGCGGAGAACGCGATGCCGAATATCGCTACGGTTGAGGGAAAACTGGACGCCAAGGGACTTAAAGTGGCGATCGTAGCCGCGAGATTTAACGATTTTATTGTGGATCGGCTGATAGCGGGAGCGACGGATTATTTAATTCGTCATGGCATTGAAGAGGCGGATCTTACCATTGTCCGTTGCCCCGGCGCTTTCGAGTTGCCTATTGTCTGTCGCAGAGTTTCGAAGAATATTGATTTTGACGGCGCGGTAGCCCTGGGCGCCGTGATCCGCGGCGCTACTCCGCATTTTAATTATGTATGCGCCGAGGCCACCAAGGGCTTGGCGCAAGTCATGCTCGAAACAGGGACGCCCATNGGATACGGNCTTCTGACTTGCGACAATATTGAGCAGGCGATCGAGCGCGCCGGAAGCAAGGCCGGAAACAAGGGCGCGGAAGCCGCTCAAGCCATGCTCGAGACGATACGCGTCCTGGAGCAATTGAAGGAATGAATAAAAAGAGGGACGCGAGACGCCGCGAAGCGTTGGAAATCGCTTTTTTTATTCTCAAGCATATCGACTCCCCGGACGATTTTGACGGCGGGGAGGAAAGTCCGGAGGAGCCGGGAGATCCTTCCGAAGAGTTGGGAGAGACGCTCGCTCGCGAGGCTCTGGACAACGACGCGGAAATTGATCGCGTCTCGCGCTGTCTGTCACCCCC
>JAAUYY010000094.1 GCA_014804865.1 Desulfovibrio sp. | reverse complement strand
CCATTTTATTTTGCGGATTTATCCTGTTTGTAGTCGGCGGTCTGTCCTTTCTCAAAAATAAAACGCCAGATTTGGCCGACAGCCTTCCGCCGCGACTTATCGAGAAGGCCAGAAATAGCGGCATTGATATGAATACCGCGAAAAACCGCGAATGGCAGGAGAGGATAATCGCGGCGGCCTCCGGATTTTCGGCCCGCGAGGACAANGATCGCAGGTTGCTGNCCATAGTCGACGCCGCTCTGTCCGAAAATAATTTTGAGGCGGCATGCGCGGCTTTTTCTCAAATGGGGCGCGCGGATTCGAGGCAAGCGGCCTCGGACAGGATTTTTCGCGAATCGATAAAAAAGTGCGACGACCTGATCTGGGGAGTTTACGCGGCTGTTCGCGACGAAGATTTTGCCCCGGACAACGAGCGGGCTCGCGAGCTTGGACGCCGTTGGGAAGAATGCCAGTCCCAATAAATTTTGATCCGTTAACCTCTCGGGTCAACCCCGTTCTTGCCAGCACGAGAACGGGGATTTTTTATTTAAACGCCCGAGGCAATTGGAGTCTTGGGAAGTTCCATAAATTTAGCTCCTAATTATTGTTTGGCGACGAGCCGACCGACATACTCTTTTATTAATTTCGCGATTCATAGTGAGACGAGAATATAAGTAGAGGCTACTCGATTTTTTCCGGATGATTGTTCGCCAAGACGCTCATTGGCGCTCAAAATATTTCAGGGGCGCGCGCGCGAGATAAAACGGCGGNTATGGAAAAAGATAGGGCGGGAAAACTCCCGCCCAAGTTATTAACGTTTCTTCCGCGAAGTTAACGGATCATCCAGCTTAAGGGGCCAGCCATGAGATAAGTCAGAACGCAGATAATCAGCGTCATGCCAATGCTATGCAGGATAGTGAAACGGAAGAGATTGCCTTCTTCGCCTACCATACCTGTAGCGGCTGTCGCTACGGAGAGAGACTGCGGCGAAATCATCTTCGCGGTCGTTCCGCCCGCCGCGTTGGAAGCGACCGCGAGATCCGGATTCATGCCAACCGCGAGAGCCGTATCCTTCTGCATACCGCCGAACAGNGCGCAAGACGAAGTGTCGGATCCAGTCAGGAACACGCCCANCCATCCCAGGATAGGCGCGCAGAAGGGGAAGAACCCGCCGGTTAGCGTAAATGCGAGACCAAGGGTCGCGCTCATGCCCGAATAATTCATGAGATAAGCGAGGCCGAGAATGAGAGCGATTGTAATAATGGGCAGGATCAGCTGTCTGATAGTCCTAAAGAAACAGGCTATGCCGCGTNCGTACCCATATTTGGGCATNAAGGGAATGGAAATCAGACCGGAGAGCAGGATNGCCGTTCCTCCGGCGGAAAGCCAGTTAAATGTANACTTGGCTCCGNAAAGCGCGTTTTCTTTTACGATAGGCGCGGTTTTCATTACTTCTCCTTCGAGACCTGGCCAGCCAAACGCGAATACCGCGCCCGGGATNCCATTTAGAAAAGCCTTGAAGCTGGACAGTCCCCAGAAGAAGACGAAGACAGCGAGAATGAGATACGGAGTCCACGCGCGCAAAATTTCGCCAAAACTGTAGCCTTCGCCGGAGAGATTCGCCGCTTGCTCGCCGTCAAATCGGAAGGAGTTCGCGGGNCGCCAGACGCGCAAAAGAAGGACGAGAGCCACAATAGAGGCGATGGACGCGCCGATATCGGGAAGAGTCGGTCCGTGGAAATTGGACAGGAGATATTCTGCGCCGGCGAAGGCGACGCCTGTTACGATAATCGCGGGCAATACCTCCATGGTTCTCGANAAACCGCACATTACGATGCAGACCCAGAAGGGAACGATAAGGGCGAGTATTGCCAGCTGTACTCCCGCGATGGAGCTAACGGAGAGAAGATTAAGACCAGATACGGAAGCGGCCGTTATGATGGGCACGCCGATAGCTCCGAAAGCCACGGGAGCCGTATTGGCGATAAGGGCTATTCCCGCGCCCCAGAGAGGCGTAAAGCCAAGACCGACGAGCATGGCCGCGGCGATTGCCACCGGCGTGCCAAAGCCAGCCGTGCCTTCGATGAAGCAGCTGAATGAATAGGCTATTAGCAAAGCCTGCAAACGTCGATCGTCGGTAAGGCGCGCCAATGAATCCTTGATTATCTCAAATTCTCCGGATTCAANGGTCATGTTGTAAACCCAGACCGCCGTCACTACGATCCAGACTATGGGGAAGAGACCAAAAGCCGCGCCCATAAGCGTCGAGCTGATAGCCAGGCCGGCCGGCATCTTCCAGACAAAGATCGCTACAAGCAACGCTCCCGCCAAACCCCATATCGCGGCGATATGCCCTTTTGATTTGCGCACAGCGAGCAAATAAAAAAGGATGAGCAGGGGAATAGCCGCCACGAGCGCGGACAGCACCACGCTGNCGCCTACGGTTACATAATTTTGAATCCACGCTTCCGTCATACGCTTCCCTCGTTTCCTGTGACTGTCCCCCCGAACAGCCAGTTAATGCCAAACGCGCAAAGCGGAGCAAGGGGAACCTCCGCGATAGGATATTTCATTGGCCAGCGCGCTCAACTCCGATCGTCCTTCGATAATAGCGAATTTTCGCCTTCCGCGAGACTCGCGATCAACTTCATTCGATGGGAGCCGAATGGCCGAAAAACGACAAGTCCGGCGCCTCGCTCGGGAAGACGACATAATAATTTCCGCTCGCTTCCCCCGACGAAGACGAATCAGTATAAGGCGGCTAACAGCCTAATGAAAACGCGCGATAATAGCCGGAAGCATATGACAGGCCGATTCTTGTTACAAGAATATATGACTTTTATCCAATATAATTTATTAAAAATTTAGTAAAAATATTTAAGTTTAGACGCGACAGGGTGTTAGCCCTATGGAGAGTTAATATAGGCATTGGCTATGAAATTTCGCGCTGGCAGAGGAAACGAGTCGACGCGAAATTGTCGTCAATGGAGTTTCGCTTCGTCGCGCGATTGTGGGTGAAACAATGCGGGTCGCAAATGGATTTTCAACTCGCGATGGCGTCTTCGCGCGACGATGATGTTGCAGGAATTGCGGTCAATAATAACTCGAGGCGCGCTTGTCGCCTAGCGAGTAATTTTTAGCGAAGTTTGTTAAAAAGGTTAACTCTATTCCGCCCGCGGCGGTCGCTTATAACTTTAGTTTTTACCCGTATGACCGTAGCCGCCGATCCCGCGTTCCGAGTCGGGGAGGGTAGCGACCAGATCGAAAACCGCTTTCATGACCGGAGCTATGACGCCCTGCGCTATTCTCTCATTTTCATGCACGACATAATCTGTAGGGCCAAGGTTGCGGACTATAATTCCGATTTCGCCCCTGTAGCCAGAGTCGATTGTGGCCGGAGCGTTCGGAATAATTAGCGGCGAGCGCATCGCCGCGCCGGAGCGCATACGGATCTGCATTTCAAAGCCTTCGGGAACGGCGAAAGCTAGTCCAGTCCTGATAATCGCAGTTTGTCCGGCCGGAACGACGGTTTCCTCGAGGCAATGAAAGTCAAACCCGGCGTCGCCGGATTTTTTATATTCGGGTATTATTGCTTTTTCGCATAATTTTTTTATTTTAACAGGCAGATTCATTATAAATCCTTTTTATTTTTTATATTCGCGGTTTTAGTCCAAAGCGCCGTCATTTATAGCGAGTAGCTACTGAGAGCGCCCGCGTTATTTAGGCGCCAAACTCGACTAGAGGAGCGGGGATGAGATTCGCTCTCGCTACGGCGGCTTTGCTCCGCAAAGGCGCCAGCGAAATATTGCCTCAAGACGAATTTACTTCGCGGTAGGGGTAATTTCTCGCGCAATTTGCTATAAGCCCCGGCGGCCGGTTCGCTTCGCTTTACGCTTTCTACTCTTGTCGTCCGCGCGTAATTCCAAGAGGATATAATTCATGATTAAATTCATAGCGTCAACTTTTCTTGTCGTCGCCTTTTCTTCTTTATGGCCGGGAATCGCGTTCCCGGAGTCGTTGGGCGATAATTTTTCCCGCGTATGGAAAGAAATGAATAATTTGAGCGAGGACGCGCGACAAAAATTAATGGATCCCGATCGCGATCATAGAACCGCGATGGAATTTATTACTTTCCGCTCGCCTTATTACGCGCGACTTCTCGATAAGACGATCGAGACACTTGGATCGACAGAAGTTGGCGACTATATTGACGAAATTAATAAAATTAAACTCCTGGACAGGGAGCTGGACAAGGAAGACACGGAGTTGCGCAGGAAGAAAGTAGTCGCGCCGCAATCGTCCTGGAATCCGCTCGCGGACACCAAAAAAAGCATCGAGAAGAGGCTCGCCGCTATCCCGGAGGAAAAAGAAGAACACCGTAAGCGCGTAGAAGAATTAAAGTCGCTCGCCCAGGAAAAAATGTCGGAAAGGGGAGTGAACCTCGGCGACGAAGAGATTAATTATTTTATAATCTCCGCCGAGGGAGACGAGCTTGTCCTGCTTATGAATATGGCCGCGAACATGAAAAGTTTGCAAACAGTGATGGAGCGGGAATTGCGCGAAAATCCGGACAATATCAATCTCGCGAGAATTTATACGGCCATGTATCTACTTTCGCTTGAAGCGTGACCAAAAACGCACAAAAACAAACAAAAAAAAATAGCGGACTACAGAGATAGCGTAAAAAAATATCGGAAGGTCGCGGGCAAGAATCTTGAAGAAGCGCGAAGAGGCATGAGAGGAGCTACCGCCGACGAAAAGATTCATTACGAGCGGATTATAAATATGAACGAAAAAACCATGAAGGTCGCGGATCTATACTCGGATCTTCTTTCGCGAAGATCGGATAATCTAACCTCCAATAAAAAGGCGATCGACCGGAAAATAAAACTCGCGCGCGGAGCGTATGGAACCATCGAAAATGGCGCCGCTTTCGTATCGATGATCAATACAGGGTTTGACGAATTCAGGCTATTGACAGAATTCGAAATGCCCGAATTAAAAACAATTTACGCCGAGCCTCTATTGGACGCATTTAATGAAATTTCTATCAGAATAAAAAATGAAAAATGAGCGAATAGTCGTCGCGGCGGGTTTTTGGTTGGAATAGCTAAAAATTTGAAATATTAAAATGAAATCAATATACCGCGTCATATTATCCAGGCTGTTAATGCAACGATCGCCGAGGCGCTCGTTATAGCTAATAGTTAATTGGAATACCCGAAGTATTTATTGGCGCGACGAAACAACTGGCGCTCGGTTCGAGCTTCTCTCTCGCTATGGCAGCCTTGCGTAGCAAAAACGCGGACGAATTTGCCGCAAGGCGAATTTGCCAGCCGGAGGGCAGTCTTGAAAGGAATGTTCGCGTTGTCGCATGAAACGCGATTTACGCAAATGGACAAGCGACGCGTTTAGCCTTTCAAGCGAAATTTGCGATAGTCGCGCCCTATCGGACGCTCGATGACGATTTCGCGATAAAACCGGATTGGCGCGCGCCGAAAGTTCGTCGACCATATATTTCGAAATTTTAGGGCGACGATAAAAGTTTAATAATTTATCTTAATCGAATTGAAAAACGGGTAAAATTTTTTTTATTGACAAAATTTCTTATAGCCATATCTTGTGCGTAAGAAAATCTATCGCGAGAAGACGAAAAATTTTCCCGTACGCTACGGCGGTTTTGTCCGTCAAGTCGTCCGCGAAAAGATCGTCAAGCCGAATTAGTTTTCATGGCAATTTCAAGCGCGATATGATTATGGGGGCGTTCTGGTTTCGACGTTGATAATGAAACCAAAGTGGCAGGTCGAGGCGCCGCTGGCCTCGTAAAAAGCGGCACTTTATAATTGCCAACGACAATTATGAATATGCTTACGCCGCCTAAAGCGGTTTAAGCGCAAGATCGCAAAAGCGATCCGTCGATAGGAAGGATGTCTGATAATCTCTATCGGCGACGACTATCAGGCTGGCGTAAAAACGGCGTTTGCCATGTTTTCTACGCGAGACTTAATTGGCGAACTCGTCCGCAAAAGCTCGTCCGATTGCCAAAATGCGGATTAAACTTAAAAATCGGTCTAAACCTGTAGACGCTTTGAGCGGAATGTTTGCGGACGGGGGTTCGACTCCCCCCGCCTCCACCAAAAAATTAAATCCAATTGCTAAATTGTTGTCCATAAGTTGCTAAATTTATGGACAACTTTTGGTTTAAAGGCGCTTTTAGGCATTATTATTTTTGGAGGAGCGCTTTGGGGTCGCGCGTATAATTCCGAGGAACGCGCTTTTAAGACTTTTTCTGGCTCCAAAAGGATAGAAACATAGGGATGAGCGCGAGCAAGGTTTGCCAAATCAAAGGAGCCGACGCGTATTCGCCGCGGCTTTGCGGCGTTCGGGCGACGCTATACAAACGGGAGGCGCTCGGCGGCGACGGATTACGCGAAGGCTCCGCTATGCCAATGGCCATATCGGAGCCTTTCTTAAAGTCGTTTACAGCTACTCGCGTATGGTGTCGGAATTTTGGTTATACGCCTTGGCGACGCATTTCCACTCGCCATTTATCTTGAGCATCAGCAACGCGTCGGTAAAGTCGATCCTGCCGCCCCAGCCTTCTTCCAGAATACGAACTACCGCAAGCGTCTCTTCCACGAACAACACGTCGATGCGCGCCTTGAAATTTTTGTCGCCCGGCACTGTGTCCACATTATGGTAAAACTGCTCGATGGACCCGTGTTCCAATTTGCCGTCGAGATAGCCAAACAACACGGCTTCGTCCACAAAAAGCTCGCGGGCATACTTGCTCGAGCCTTCGGCCACGCTTTTAACGAATTTTTCCGCCGCTTTGGCTACCGCGTCGTATTCAGCCAGCTTGTCGCGCATGGTTCTCTCCTTTTTTGTCGCGCGGCGAGTCGGGTCGCTCGCCATTAATTTAATGTTGTCGCCAATCGCAAAATTATCCCCATTGGTCTGACGGATAGGCGCCGCCAAACTTTAGCGGCGTCCACAGCGATAAACTTCCAGCTTCTTGCCGATTGCCTTTCGCTCCTATTGGCCGTCGCCTTGAACCGCGCCGCAACAATTTTTTAGCGAAAACTATAAAAATGTCAATACGGTCAGTCGAGGTTTCAGGGTTGGGAGCTGAAAAGCGGCTGATGACGACTGGAAACAAAGCTCCTGTCTAACATTTCCGAGGAAATGTTCCCGACACGAGAGACCAATTTTCCGAAGCATCGATTACGCGTTGAACGGGGAAAGAAAAGAAGCGCAACTTTGCGACTGGGAAATTTAATTTCTAACCAGTCGCAGCGTCGCTAGACAGTGTAACATTGCGGCTCTGTTATTAACACCTCGCTATCGCTCAAAGACAATTTTCGGCCAGGGTTTCGTTGAAAATATTTGACGTTTCGAAGCTGTCTTCATAACTTCTAACCCCTTTTTAATCCGTCGCGCCGCGATAGGCGGCGAGAGCGAACCAAAAACCGCGTCTTTTGGCGAATGATCTTCTTCGCAACCGTTTGAAAAAAGGTTGCGAAGACATATTCTCATTAGGCGTTCGATTAGGCTATTTTTCGCGGTTATTTCGCTCCCAATCCTTAATAAGTTTTAGAATAATATCCGCGAGCGTCTGTTCGCGTTCGGAATAGACGCGCGCAATTCCCTCGACAAAGATGACCTTATTCTTTTCAGGTCGCCTTGTATGGGAGTTGATGAGTTCTATAAACGCTTTCGGCTCGCCATATGAAAATCGGTCGTAAGTTCCAATAATCAGCGCGCCAGTCTGCCTGATTTTTTCCACTTCCGAGAAATCGCCATTGGGATCGGAATGCGCGTTGTCCAGAGGATTTCGCCACAGCCATTGCCAGGCGGTACAGGC
>JAAUYY010000093.1 GCA_014804865.1 Desulfovibrio sp. | reverse complement strand
AACGCGGGCATGATCGTCTGTCCCTGCTCCATGAGCAGTCTGGCGGCCATCGCTACGGGCGTCGGATCCAATCTGATTCACAGGGCGGCCGACGTGGCTTTGAAGGAGCGGCGCCCCCTTGTTCTCGCCATTCGCGAGACGCCGTACAATCTGACGCATATTCGCAATATGCTCGCGGCGACCGAAGCCGGCGCCATTATCATGCCTTTTTCGCCGGCCTTTTATACGGGCGATCAGAGTCTGTCGGATCTCGCGCGTCAGTTCGCGGGCAGGATGCTGGATCAGTTGCGTCTGCCCCATGCCCTCTGTCGTCGCTGGGGCGAAGATCGCAAATAACAGCGCGTATAGCGCGGGAATTAAAGATGGGACACAAGAAACCTGTGAGGATCGATCCCCTGACTGTCGCCCTGCCTCCGGGCGGAGCGGACAGTCACGCGCACCTCGATAGCGAGGATTACGACGCCAACCGGGACGAGGTTATAGCCAGAGCCGCGAAAGTCGGCGTAACATATATAGGAAATGTGTTTTTAAGTCCCGGGGCGTACAGAGCGGGCAAGGACTATTTCGCGGACTATCCCAATATCTTTTTCCTGTTGGGAATTCATCCGCAGGACGGCGCCAGTTGCGGGCTGGACACGCTCGCGGAAATTGAGGAAATCGCGAAGAATGATTCGCGAGTCGCCGCCATAGGCGAAATCGGTCTCGACTACTTCAGGGATCCTTGTCCCAAAGAATTGCAACTTCAGACTTTCGCGAAACAGGTCGAGCTCGCGAAAAAACTGGACAAGCCCATAGTAATTCACTGTCGCGACGCCGAAGAGGATTGCCTTACGCTTCTCGAGGCGGGAGGATTCAAGGATTATCCTCTGCTCTGGCATTGCTTTGGAGGCGACGCCAGGCTGGCGAAACGTCTGCTCCATAATGGCTGGAGTATCTCGATCCCCGGGCCGGTTACCTATCCCGCCAATTCCGCCCTGCGCGAGGCGGTCGCCATCATTCCGCGAGATAAACTGCTGATCGAGACAGATTGCCCGTATCTGTCTCCCGTCCCCTGGAGGGGAACGACGAACGAACCGGCCTATCTCCCGTTTACGGGCAGGGCGGTAGCCTCCGCCCGAGGCGTCGATCCGGAGGAACTCTGGCTAAACTGCGGCGACAACGCCGTCACCTTCTTCGGTCTGAATCGGTAATGCTGTTAGTCGAGCTTGACGGTCGCTCGCCTTCCTTCAATCTCGCGCTGGAGGACGCGCTCCTTTCCGAGCGACTCGCCCAGTCGGGGTGGTTCCTCCTGTGGCAAAACGATCCTTCCATAATAATCGGACGCCATCAGGTCGCTGAAGACGAGGCGAATCTGGAGTTGGCGCGAGATCTCGATATCCCATATTTCAGGCGCGTAAGCGGAGGCGGGGCCGTTTATCACGACCGAGGCGTCCTCAATTATTCGTTTATCGAACGCCCGTCCATCTTCCCCGGCTTTCGCCACTGGCTCGAACCCGTTCGGCGCTCTTTGCGACGCCTCGGAGTCGACGCGGAAATTGGCGGACGCAACGATCTCGAGGTTAATGGGATAAAAATCGGCGGCGCGGCTATCGCGCGACGCGGAGACGCGATCCTTTGCCACGGATCCCTCTTATTCGACGCCGATCTCGACCGCTTGGCCGCGCTCCTTTCGCCAAGTAAAATAAAACTAAAAAAGCGCGGGATCGCCTCCGTTTCCTCTCGCGTCGATAATATTAAAAATATCTGTCCCGACCTCGATATCGGCGATCTCAAAAAAGCTCTCGCGAGCGAATGTTCCGACTCCATCGGCGCCTTGCCGCGGAGCGCCATAACGAAAGCGAAGATTCTGGAAAGCGCGAAATACTTGACCGAAGCCTGGAACAGGGAAAAGCGCGTCGAAAGGCGGGAAACAAGAGACGCTTCCTTCGCGTGGGGAGAGGTCGAATGGTCGTGGAACTGGAAAAACGGCAAAATCGCCGATTCCGTATTCCGCGGAGATTTTTTCGCGGATCGCGAGATCTCGGAACTTGAAAAATCTCTGAACGGCCTGTCGCGCGAAGATCTCGTCGCTTTCTCGGGGTCGTCTGTCCCCTGTCGTTTTTTTCATGGCGCGAGTCCCGACGAAGCGGCGACCTTTTTTCGCGAGGAAGCCGCGAAGTGAGCAGACCGGAGCGAATCGCCCTCGAGGATTTTGACGGTAAAAAAACGACGCTTCCGGACAACGCCGAAAGCTGGTCGCTTATAAAGGACGCTCCCGCCGGAAAGCCTCCCCTTATTCTGGGCCTCGGCCCCGCTGGAACGCCGCCCATGCTCGGCGGTCGGCGCTTTTTTTGGCTCGAGGAGCCATCGACGCTTGAGCGCCTCCGCGCTCGCGAGTCCTTCGCGCTTCCTCTCTCCGGTCGGGAAATCGCCCCGGACGCTATTCGAAGCTTTAGCGGAGACAGACAGGTTTATTTCTATAGACCTGGATTGAAATTGGCGCCGGAGTTTTGGGGGCCTATATTAAGCGCGATTATGACAGAGGAGAGACGCGTCGCGCCGAACGCCTCGCTAGCCTGGCTTCCCGGCGACGAGCTCTCCCTTCTCTGGCGGGAGTTGCGCGAGACTTTGCCAAATCTCGGCTTTGAGCGCGTAGATAGCCGAAGCTTCGCGGATCCGTCAGATTTCGCTCGCGCCTTCGAGGGGAATCCGCCGGGCTTCGCTCTGTCTGTAAATTTCCGCGGACTCGATCCTGACGGGCGCATTTTTTACCTCTGTCGCGAGCTGGGAATTCCCCTCGCGATCTGGATGGTCGATAATCCCTGGCATCTTCTTTCTTCCCTCCGCCTGCCCTGGTGGCGCCATGCGCCCATTTTTACAACTGATCGCGGCTTTATCGAACCGCTGAAGGCTTACGGGGCGAAGCGCGTTTTTCATTGTCCCCTCGCCTACGCGCCGCATATGCGTCAGGACNCTATCGANTGGAGTCCGCGCGGCGCGNCGCTTTTTGTGGGCAGATCCTGTTTTCCGGATCAGGCGTCCTTCTTTGGACGCTCGCCGCTTCCGNCCGATATTCTTCGCGAAGCGAACGCGCTTTTCGAANGCGGCGAAACCCCCGATTATCGATGGTTCGCGTCGCGTTTGGGANCAAAACTCTGGCCCGGTCTGGCCGGTCGACTNCCCGGAAAAGGCGCGGACTATTTTTCGGCGAAAAATCGCGCGAGGTGGATTTCCGGCATGAAAGATCCGACGATCATCGGCGACGAGGGATGGCGAGATTACTTTCCGGACGCAAAATTGCTCCCGCCCGTCGANTATTACGCCTCCCTGCCCAGCCTTTACGCTTCCGCCGGNTACGCGCTTAACGCGACAAGNCTGCTCTTGCCGCAAAGCTTGAGTCAAAGACATTTTGACGTGTGGGCGAGCGGAGGCTTATTGCTATCCGACGATACGGACGGTCTGGACATTTTCCCGGAAGAACTGGTCGAACCCATACGCCTTAAAAATCCCGCGGAGATTGAAGCAAAATGGAGCGCGCTAAAAGACAATCCCTCTCGAACGCGGGATTTAATCGCCGGCTGGCGCGAAGTCATATTCAGAGATCACGGTTATGAGCAAAGGATCAAGCGGATACTATCGTTAATGGAGAAGGGGGGAGAAGATAAACCATGGTTAAGAAGAAAAATAGCGCAAAATTACGACTCTTGAATGGCATTCAAGAGGCGCGTCGGTTCGATCCCTACCAGCTATATTATATAATGAAATTAATAGGTTAGTATCAAAATCTTGGCCGATTTTCTTGTATAAAAAATCGGCCAATCAAGAGGTGCGCGCCAACGGAACCGCTTGACAGATTCTCATTTTTTTAAGTAGATTTATTTTCATTGCTTTACAGGTAAAAATGATTGGAAAACTTCACTCTGATATGGGTGCTGAGTGTAATATTCTGTATGAAAAAAACAATAGAGGTAAAAAATGCCAATTCTAGGGAAATTAAATAAAATTACCGATTTACGTTCAGTATGGCCCCATGAAGCAAATAATTTTACGAAATGGCTCGTAAAAGATGAAAATCTTTCCTTATTAAGTGATACTATAGGAATTGATATAGAATTTGAAGATCGCGAATCAAATGTAGGAGATTTTAGTGTAGATATATATGCAAAAGAAGAAGGTACTAATAAAAATATTATAATCGAGAACCAACTAGAAGATACTGATCACAATCATTTAGGGAAATTAATTACCTATGCATCTGGTAAAAATGCTTCATATATTATTTGGATTGTTAAAAATGCACGAGATGAACATCGAAATGCTATCGAATGGTTAAATAATCATACTGACGAAAGCGTAGGGTTTTTTCTCTTGGAAATTGAATTATGGCAAATAGATAGTTCAAATTTAGCTCCAAAATTTAATATAGTTGAGAGTCCGAATAATTGGGCTAAAGAAATAAAAAATAATAATGATACTATATCGGAATTAAAAAGTTTACAATTGTTATTTTGGGAAAAGTTTAAAAATTATGCTTCTTCCAAACCAGACTTCATAAAGAGATTTTCTTTAAGAAAACCCCATCCCCATCATTGGTATGATATTAGCATAGGAACTTCTCAAAGTCATATAGCATTAACTGTTAATACTAAAAAAGATACGATAAACGCTGGCATATATATAAATGATAATAAAGATTTATATAATAAGTTTTATGAGGGGAGAGAGCAAATAGAAAAAGAATTAGGCGATGAATTACATTGGAGTATTGGCTCCAAAGATGCTAGATTTTATATAAGTAAAAATATAAATATTACAAGTAATGAGCAAAATTGGGAAGAATGTTTTAAGTGGTTTTGTGCGATGATTGAAAAGCTATATAACATATATCAGCAGTTTAAATAAGATCTTTATTAATTAGGAGTACTTCAGAACGGTATGCTATATAATATAACTTATAAAGAAGTAAAATTAGGGACTTTTTAGAGTTTAGAATGGATAAAATTAAATAAATCATTTGAAGTTATCATACTAAAGAGCGGCAGTGATCAATCCCTGTTGCTCTTTTTTATTTAATCAATGCCTTAAATCTTAAAGCTTCCTCGAGAATATTCAATTATTCATATAGATAAATAATATTATCTGCAAAAAGGAGGTTTTATGGGGGATAGCGATTTTGGTTTTATATGGGTAATGGCATTCGTTTTATGGGGAATACCATTAATTTTCTGGGTTATATCCGTATCTTTTGAGCGCTCCGGTAATTGATACTTTGATAGCAAATATCTTAATGCCGATACCCACAGTGTTTAAACCATCCGCTCAAATTGGAAGAAGTGATCGACCAAAAACTTCGGCTCAAAGCATCCCATATTTCATCAAAACTTCGCGGGTTTAACTTCCTTAACATACTTTTTAGAATATGTCTTCATAACAGTTTTTTAGGCTCAAGGGACATTAAAAAATATTGTAATCAATGCTATACACACAAATGAATCGAACATATGCGCGCTTCGGCAATATCGCATCGCGATTCCACGCCAATCCTTTA
>JAAUYY010000092.1 GCA_014804865.1 Desulfovibrio sp. | reverse complement strand
CCGCGCCATAGCCCACCCGGGCGGATCCTTGCGCGACGCGGAATCGATAATCGCTTGCGACGAGGCCGTTCCGCAAGTGGCCATGGTCTTCACCGGACAACGGTCTTTCAAACATTAATAAACGAGTTATCAAGTCGCGTCAGGAGATGAATATCCCGCGAATCTGCGTATCGGCGACGCATGGCAGTTGCGGCAAGACGCTTTTTTCTCTCGGCCTGGGCCGGAAACTTCGCGCTCTCGGCATAAAGGTCAAACCTTTTAAAAAAGGGCCCGACTATATCGACGCCGCCTGGCTTTCCCAGGCCTGCGGAACGCCCGCGACGAACCTCGATCTGTTTTTTACTCCGTCGACCGACTTGCGACGGCTATTTCGCTCGACCGCCGAATCTGGCGAATTCGCGCTTATCGAGGGCAATCGCGGATTATATGACGGCATGGACGAGAGGGGAAGCTACTCGACGGCCGAACTGGCGAGAACTTTGAACGCGCCGCTAGTGCTCTGCGTCGATTGCTCCAAAACTACCCGCACCATGGCGGCCGTTCTGAAAGGTCTGACGGAGTTTGAGGAAGGGCTCGACTTTCGCGGCGTTATCCTGAACCGGGTCGCGTCGTCGCGACACGAAGCGGCTCTCGCCAAAGCGATCGAGACGCGGACGAATCTGGAGATTTTGGGAGCCCTGCCCAGAGACGGCGACCTGGCTCTTCCTGAAAGGCATATGGGCCTCGCCCGAAGCGGATACGAAGAGGCCGAAGACTTTCTTGATCGCGCGGCGGCTATCGTAGGCGAAAATTGCGATATTGATAAAATAATCGCCAGCGCGTCCGAAGTCGCGCCCATCGAACTGGACGCGGGATCGCCCGCGGCGATTATCGAGACGCGACGCCCAGTCATTGGATATGCCCTCGATCGCGCTTTCTGGTTTTATTACCCGGAAAATCTTGCGGCTTTAAGCGCGACCGGCGCGGAGTTGGTTCCCCTCTCCATCGCGGAGGATCAGGCCGACGAATCGAACTGGGAGCGCGTCTCCGGACTTTATATAGGCGGCGGCTTTCCCGAGGATTTCGCCGCCGAAATCGCGGCTTCGCCGCGTCTGGCCATGGCGCGCCGCTTCGCGGATGACGGGATGCCGATTTACGCGGAGTGCGGCGGGCTGATCGCGCTTTGCGAAAGTCTGGAAAAAGATGGGCGCCGCTACGCGATGGGCGGCGTATTTCCCGAGCGAATCGTCTGGCGTCCGCGCCCTCGCGGACTTGGCTATATTCAAGGCCAGGTCGTCGCCGAAAATTGCTTTTTCCCAAAGGGACTGATATTGCGCGGCCACGAATTTCACTATTCCGAGCGAGAAGCGGGATTGACGGGGTCGAATTTCGGGCTGTCCCTGGCCAGGGGAACGGGCTTTATCGAGCGGGCTGGCAAGCGCCTTGACGCGCTGGTTAAAAATAATGTCTGGGCGTCCTTCGCGCATATTTTCGCGCCCGCGATTCCTTGCTGGGCGAAAAACTTTGTCGCGGCCGCTGGAAAATATCGGGATTCGCGTCGTCGCGATAAAGCGGATTAACCTCCAATCCCCCGCATCTTGTCTTTCGCCACCGCGCTCTCTTTGCGCTCGGCCAGAAGATTCGCGCCGACGGCCTTGGATTGGCACGCTATTCTGACGATAGCCGCGATTTTTTCGTCGGAGACTTTTGGGTTTCGCAAGGCGCCCGCTAGCCGAAATACGCGATCGTCAAAAAGACAGGTTCGCAGATCCCCCTCGCTGGTCAGGCGCAGGCGATTACAGGAAGCGCAGAAATGGGAAGTTACAGCGGAGATGAAACCGATCCTTCCGACTCCGCCCTCTAGATCGTACATTCTCGCCGGCCCCGAATCCGACGCGGAGGATTTCGAGGGCGTCAGCTTCGCTCTTTCGCCGGCTAATTCCAGAAGACGCGCGGCGGAAAGAAAATTTTCGTTGTTCCAGATCGTGCCTCGGCCCATAGGCATAAATTCGATAAACCTGACGTCCACGGGCCGCTCCATGGCGAACTTTACGAAGGCGTCCATTTCCGCGTCGGTCGAGCCCTTTATGGCGACGGCGTTGATTTTTACCCTTATCCCGGAGTCCAGGGGAGTGAAGTTATTTTCTTTAACCGTCGAGAGCGCGTTATGGCCAGTCAGAAGGCGATAACGTTTCTCGTCAAAACTGTCCAGGGATACGTTAACGGAAACGGGGCGGATTTTTTTCAGGGTCTCGATATGCGGCCCGAGCAGGACTCCATTTGTGGTCAGGGCGAGGGCCATATCCGGAAATTCGTCGCGCAGTCGTCCCATGAAGATTTCCCAGTCTTTTCGCGCGAGAGGCTCCCCGCCGGTAAGGCGTATTTTATTTACGCCCATATTTTTTACTATTCGGGCGAAGCGGAGCATATGCTCGTAACGCAAGAGGCGCTCGCAGGGGACGTATTCGGGATGATCGACTCCGCGGCAATAGACGCAATTGAGATTGCATCGATCCGTTATGGATAGACGGAGGTAACGGACGATCCGGTCGCGTCCGTCGAGAAGAAATGAACTATTGCGCAAATATGAGACCTGATTATATTTTTCTCTATTATAAAAATATAAGGGAGAAGGTCAAATGAATATAGGCGCGTACAGCTTCGAGGAGTTCAGAAGGCTGGCGGAGAATTTTCACGGCTACGCCGCCCCGGGCCTTTTGATCGGAGGCTACATGATGGAGAAGGCCAAAGCCGCGCTTCCGGAGGGAACGTTGTTCGAGGCCGTGGTCGAGACTGCAAAATGCCTGCCCGACGCGGTTCAGCTTCTTAGCGCGTGCAGCGCGGGCAACCAGAGGCTTAAAATTCATAATCTAGGGCGGTACGCGCTGACCCTTTTTGACAAATACACGGGAAAAGGCGTTCGCGTAAGTCTGGATTCCGAAAAGATGAAAGCCTATCCCGAGATGTATTCCTGGTTTTTCAAGAAAAAAAGCAAAAAGGAACAGGACAGCGCGAGGCTGGAGCGCGAAATTCGCGAGGCCGGCGACTCTGTCTGTCGCGTAAGCGAAGCCCAGATTCATCCGCGTTTCATTGGCGCGAAGCATATGAACAGGATTTCTCTATGCCCGGTTTGCCGCGAGGCCTATCCCGCGGAAGACGGCCCGATCTGTCGCGGCTGTCAGGGCGAGGCGCCTTATTCTTCGACTTCCCCCCTTTCGGACGCCCCGGAAAACCCGACTCGCGTAGTTCCAGTAGAGGAGGCTGTGGGCAAAATCGCCGCCCATGACATGACGCGCATTGATCCCGGCCAGTTTAAAGGCCCCGAGTTTAGCGCGGGTCAGCGCATTTCCCCGGGCGACGTATGCAGATTGCAGCAAATGGGGAGATTTAACGTCGCGGTAAGGGCCGAAGAAGAGGCCGACGACGGCGAGAGGATTCACGAGAATCGCGTCGCCGAGGCTTTCGCCTCTCGTATGGCCGGCGAGGGGATCGACTGGGATCTGCCTCCCCGGGAGGGGAAAATTGATTTCCGCGCTTCGCGGGACGGGGTGTTATGCGTGGATGAGGATAAACTGCTCAGATTCAATCTCGTTCCCGAAGTTATGGCCGCGGCGCGTCAGGACGGAACGGTCGTGAACGAGGGCGGTCGCGTCGCCGGAACGCGCGCTATTCCTCTATATCTTTCCAGAAATATTTTCGCGCGCGCTCTCTCCGAGCTTGAGGGCGGCCCTTTATTTAAGGTTCTGCCCATGCGAAGGGCGAAGGCCGGCGTTCTCGTTACAGGCACTGAAGTTTTTAAAGGGTTAATCGAAGATAAATTTATCCCGATAATCACGGCGAAGCTTCTCGCCCTGGGATCCGAAGTCGTCGCTTCGCGGATCGTCCCTGACGACAGGACGATAATGAAAGAAGCCATCGATCAGACGCTGAACGCGGGAGTAGATCTCATTATAACTACCGGCGGTCTCTCCGTAGATCCGGACGACATTACGCGCTCCGTCCTGATCGAGGCTGGGCTGAAAAATGTCGTCCACGGCGCGCCGGTTCTGCCCGGGACAATGAGTCTCGTAGGCGAACTCGAATACGAAGGCCGCGAGGTCGACGTAATTGGCGTTCCCGCCTGCGCCCTTTATTATAAAACCACTTTCCTGGATTTGATCCTGCCCCGCGTCCTCGCCGGAAGAGGTTTTACTCGGGCGGAAGCGGCGAAAATGGGCTCCGGCGGCTATTGCCTGGCCTGCAAGGTCTGCTCGTGGCCAAAATGCTCGTTTGGCAAATAAAAATCAGGAAAATCGCGCTTTTCGCTTGACATCATGAACGAACGGAACATAAACTGACTCAAAGAGACAAGATATGATCAATTCCCTGCCCAGCTTCCGTTTTTTTCGCGTAGCCGACGACGCTCGGTTCTTTTACGCGTACTTTACACGGAACCGCGGTCGGGAACTTTGCTGACGCGTATTGAGTCGTAAGTTCGGGCCGCGGGCATGGAGCCGGCGGCTTTTTTTATGCTTCGAACTAAAAGGAGAACGCGATGTACTTGGGAAAACAGGTCAGGCTTGAGCGTATTTTAAATCGCGCCACTGGCAGAACTATTATCGTGCCTATGGATCACGGCGTTACCATGGGACTTGTCGATGGCCTAATCGATATGCGCGAAGCTGTTAACGACATGGCGAAGGCGGGCGCGGACGCAGTGCTGATGCATAAGGGTCTTGTTCGCTGTTCCTACAGGAGCGCGGGGAAGGACATTGGCCTTATCATTCATCTGTCCGCTTCGACGGCTCTCTCTACGCAGGGCAACACAAAAACTCTCGTTGGATCGGTCGAGGAAGGCTTGAAGCATGGAGCCGACGCCGTATCCATTCATATTAATCTGGGCGATCCCAACGAGCGCGCCATGCTCGCGGATTTTGGCAAGGTCGCCGAAGCTTGCGACAACTGGCATATGCCTTTGCTGGCCATGGTTTACGCCAGAGGCCCCCAGGTAAAGAACAGCTTTGATCCCGCGGCTATCGCCCATTGCGCCAGAGTAGGCGTTGAACTGGGCGCCGATATCGTCAAGGTGTCCTATACGGGCGACGTCGAGAGTTTCGCCGATGTTGTGGCCGGTTGTTGCGTCCCAGTGGTCATCGCGGGCGGCGAGCGCATGAATTCCGATCGCGCCGTTTTGCAGATGGTTTACGATTCCCTCCTGGCTGGAGGAGCCGGCATATCTATGGGCAGAAACGTCTTCCAGCATCCCAGACGCGTCGAGCTTGTCAAGGCGCTTCGCGCTATAGTTCACGAAAACGCCACAGTCGATCAGGCGCTTGAGATAATGGGGGAATAGATGGCGCGAATCCTTTTTCGATCCGTCCCCTTTGACAAGGGCGACGTTACTCTGGCGCTTGAGTCCGGAGTAGACGGAGTCGTTGTTCCGGGCGACAAGGTCGATCTTGTTTCCAGACTTTCGCGTTGCGATGTCATTCGCGACGAAGATCTGACTTTCTCGNCAATTAACGTCAAGAGCGACGAGGAAGAGTTTTTGAAGCGAGTCAAGGGCGGCGAAAATCTCGTCCTGGCCGAGGGCTGGGAGATAATACCCGTCGAAAATCTTCTGGCGCAAAGCGACGCGGTAATGGTCGAAGCGGCGAACGCGGAGCGCGCGAGACTCGCCGCCGGCATTCTCGAAAAGGGCGTCGCGGCTATTCTCGTTCCCGCCTCGGCCATTGGGGATTTAAAGCGGATTGTCGCTGAATGCAAACTGGCGCGGCCCGAAGAAAAATTAATCCCCGCGAAAATTACTCGCGTAGCTCGCGCCGGTCTCGGGCACAGGGTATGCGTCGACACCATGAGCATTTTGCGGCGCGGACAGGGGATGCTGGTCGGCAATTCCAGCGCCTTTACCTTTCTTGTGCACGCGGAAACGGAGCGTAACGAATACGTCGCGGCGAGACCTTTTCGCGTGAACGCCGGCGCCGCCCACGCCTATATAATTCTTNCGGGCGATCGGACGACCTACCTTGGCGAGCTGAAAGCGGGCGACGAAGCGCTCATAGTCGATTCCGAGGGCAAGACNGCGCTGGCTACTGTGGGCAGGGTCAANATCGAAGTTCGCCCTATGCTTTTAATCGAGGCGGAGGCCGACAAGGNCGACGACAAGGTCAAGGGAACGATCTTTTTGCAGAACGCGGAGACAATTCGCCTTACCGCTCCTGACGGGACGCCTATAAGCGTTGTGACCCTGAAGCCCGGCGACGAGATCCTCTGTCGTCTGGATCAGGCCGGACGTCATTTTGGCATGGCCGTCAAGGAAGACATAAGGGAGTTATGAGTATGGCGGACAGCGAAGGATCGCCGTCTCCGCGAGAGCGGCTGGATGTCATTCGCGGCGAAATCGACCGTATTGATCGCGAGCTTTTGAATTTATTTAATGAGCGCGCNGCTTTGAGTCTTGAAGTCGGGAAGATAAAGGCCGATGAAAAAAGCCCGATCTTCAAGCCATTGCGCGAAAAGGAGATGATGGACAAGCTCGCGGGCGCCAACCCGGGGCCTTTGCCCGACGATCATCTTCGCTCTATCTGGCGCGAGATATTGAGTTCTTCTCGCGCCCTGCAAAGACCGCAGAACGTCGCTTATCTCGGCCCGGAAGGAACGTTTTCCTATTTCGCCGGGCTCGAATACCTTGGGCGNTCGGCGAAATTCCACCCCTGCAAGGATATCGCGGGGATTTTTGAGAAAGTAACTTCCGGCGAATGCGAATTGGGCGTCGTGCCTTTGGAAAATTCCCTGCAAGGGGCCGTGGGGGTTAGTTTCGATCTCTTTCTTAAGCATGACGCTGTTATCGAGGCCGAGCTTTATTCGCGAATATCTCATTGCCTTTTGTCCAACGCGAATTCTCTGGCGGAAATCGACACGGTTTTTTCCCATCCGCAACCGCTGGCCCAGTGCGGAACCTGGCTTCGGACGCATTTGCCAAACGCCGTTCTCTCGCCGGTCGAATCCACAGCGGCCGCGGCCGAAAGAGCCGCCTCCACGCCCAGATCGGCGGCGATCGGAAACTGTCGCCTGGCGGCTATGGCCGGACTTGATATTCTCGCCCGGGGCATCGAGGACTCCCCGGGAAACTGGACGCGATTTGTGATTATCGCGCCCGCCAGTCGCGGCGCGGGCAAGAATAAAGGACGGCGCGAGGGAGCGGAGAAAACTTCTATCCTCTTTACCTTGGCCGACAAGCCGGGAACGCTCTCCACTATTCTGGATCTGCTGGCGAAAAACCAGGTCAATATGCGGAAGCTCGAGTCGCGTCCCATGCGCGGACAGCCTTGGCGCTACGTTTTCTTTTGCGACGTGGAAAGCGATCTCAACGACCCGCGTCATGAGAAACTGGCGCGCGAGTTAGGCGAACAATGCAATAATTTTCGTATTCTGGGATGTTATCCCATGGGCCCGCAACTGGATCGCGCGACCGGCGACGACGCGGAGAGCGAAGGATAAGAAAATGGAAAATATAAATGTTGAACCCGTCATAATATCGGCTCCGCCGTCCAAATCTCTTTCCCATCGTTTTCTCATCGGAGCGGCGCTCGCTTCGGGAGAATCCATTGTGCGGAATACGCTCGAGAGCGCGGATCTGGAGGCTACCCGCTCCATATTGAGCGCGGCGGGAGCCAAGTTTGAGCCTCTCGAGGAAAATGGCCGCGTTGTCGGCTGGAAGGCGCGCGGCGTGGACGGCTGTTTCCGAGGCGGCGACGAACGCGAGCCCTTGCAATGCAATGTCCGCGAATCCGGCACTACCTGTCGTCTGCTTACTGCCGCGCTCGCGGCGGGAGAAGGCGTCTTTCATATTTACGGCGAAGGGAGAATGAACGAACGCCCCATCGGGGATTTATGCCATGTCCTGCAAACTCTCGGAACGGATATAAAATTTGAGGATAAGAAAGATTATCCGCCATTTCTCTTGCGCGCAAACGGCATTGATCCCGGGTTGGTCGACGGTTACGTTCAACTGGGCATGGACGAGTCGAGCCAGTTCTTCTCGGGTCTTCTGATGGCCGCTCCTCTGGCTTCCAGTTCCTTGAGCATCGAAGTCGGCGGAAAAAAAGCCGTATCCTGGCCATACGTCGGTCTGACCCTGCGGACGCTGGCCGCTTTTGGCATAAGGTTTTCAGTTCAGGTTCGTCCGCGCATCGGCGTCCCCTGGAGCGATTTGCAACAATCCTCGTGGCGCATTATCGAGGATATTCGACCGGGATGTTTTCGCGTCCGCGTCTGGCCCAGCAAATATAAGGCGGGCGAGTACGAGATCGAAGGCGACTGGTCCGGCGCGTCCTATTTTCTGGCTGCCGGAGCGCTCGGCAAGCGCCCCGTTTCCGTTCGCGGCCTGAATCCCGAATCTATGCAGGGAGACAGAACGCTTTTGGATATCCTCCGCAAAATGGGAGCGCGCGTGGAGGTCTCGCCGGATGCGATCACCGTTTATCCGTCCGAATTGCACGGAGTCACCCTGGATATGGGCGCTTGCCCGGATCTCGTGCCTACGGTCGCGGTTCTCGCCGCGTACGCCAAAGGATCGACCCGGATCGGCAATGTCGGCCATTTGAGAATCAAGGAATCGGATCGGATCGAGGCGCCCGTTTGCGAACTTTCCAAAGCTGGAGTAATGGTCGACGCGCTTTCCGAAGGATTGCTAGTCAACGGCATGGGCGGTTTGCGCGGCCATGTTCGCAACAAGCCGGATCGCCCGCGCCTTTTGGAAAATGATCGCTTAAGCTCGCACAATGATCACCGCATGGCCATGTCTCTCGCATTGCTGGAAATGGGCGACACTGGAATAAACGTTCGCGAATGTCTCGATGATCCCACAGTAGTCAGAAAATCCTTTCCCAATTTCTGGGAATTGTGGAGTCTTCTCAAATGACGACTCGAACGGACGCAGAGTCGCCGACGCCAAAAAAAATAGTCGTAGTCGGCGCTTCAGGTCGCATGGGGGCCCTATTCATGGAATGGGGACAAGAGGTCGGCTTGAATATGGTCGCCCTCAACAGGCCGTACAAAAATGTCGAGGAGACAGTGTCCGACGCCGATTTGGTCATTGTCAGCGTTCCGGCCAAAGTCTTCGAGGACGTTCTGAGCGTATTAATTCCCCATCTTCCACCCAAGGCGATCCTGACGGATGTCGTTTCCGTCAAAGAAACTCCCCTGCGTCAAATGGAGAGATTGTGGGGAGGCGATATAGTGGGAACGCATCCTCTCTTCGGTCCCAAAAACGAGCCTGGCGACGATCTGCCAGTAGCCATTGTCCCCGGCAAAAATTGTTCGTCCAAGGCGATCGCTATTGTCGAATCATTTTATCGGCGCCTTGGTTGCCGAGTTTTTCGCACTACCGCAAAAAAACATGACGAGGCGGTCGCGCGAATACAGAATCTAAATTTTGTAACCAATCTCGCCTATTTCGCGGCGCTCGCGGAAAACAGGGATCTTCTGCCCTTTTTGACGCCGTCTTTCGAAAGACGAAAAAAATCGGCCGCGAAGATGTTGACCGAAGACGCGGAAATGTTCGCCGGCCTTTTTGACGCTAATCCGCATAGCCATGAAGCGGCTCGGCAATATCGTAAAATGCTGAATATCGCGGCGTCCGGCGATATCGATCTTTTATGCAAGAGGGCACGCTGGTGGTGGAGTCCCGAGTCGGATCAGGACAAATAGCGCGGGACGGGATTGACGCGAGCATATAAGACCGCGTATTGTCTGGATATATTAGAGTGGCTCGCCGATAATTGGCGGACTGAACAAACAGGAGGGAATATGAAAATTTCGTTTACGCGCTTGTCGCTGGCGATTTGCCTATCGCTCGGATTATGCTTTTTTGTGACGGGGCAGGCGCGAGCTTTTGACTCTGGGGCTCTTCGGGCTGAAAATGGCGAAGTTATTAGCAAGATCAAGAGAGCCATAGACAAAAGGGAAAGACGCGACGGCCATTTCAGACATGACGGCGATCGGAGAGGCGATCCTCGCCATGGGCGCGACGAATTTCGGGGCGACGACCGTCGTCATGATCGCGGCCAAGACCGTCGTCAAGGTCGGGACGATAATTTTCGCCATGATCGCGGCGAACGCGATCATTTCGGCGATCGTCGCGGGCCCGACGGCAATCAGGGAGACCGTCCCAATATGAGACATGAGCCGGATCGCGGTCATCGGCCCGATATGGATCGTCCGTCCCATCGTCCCGGCAGACCGTAAATCCCGCGCGAAGTCTGAAATTTTTAAAATTGCAAAAAATTTATTGACAATCGGGAGAAAAATCCCTAATTTGAATTTCGCAAAGGGGCTGTAGCTCAGTTGGGAGAGCGCTTGAATGGCATTCAAGAGGTCAGGAGTTCAATTCTCCTTAGCTCCACCATCTAATGATTTCAACCGGTTAGGACAAACATCCTGGCCGGTTTTCTTGTATGAAAAATCGGACATTCAAGAGAGCGC
>JAAUYY010000091.1 GCA_014804865.1 Desulfovibrio sp. | reverse complement strand
AGGCTGGAATCCGAAATGCGCAGACAGGAAAAATTGGCGGCGATTGGCACTCTGGCCGCGGGCGTCGCGCATGAGATTCGCAATCCGTTAAGCTCCATAAAAGGCTACGCCACTTATTTCAAACAAAAATTTCCCGAGAATAGCGAAGATAGCGAAGCGGCAGACGTGATGCTAAACGAGGCGAATCGCCTTAATCGAGTGATAAGCGATCTTCTCAGTTTGTCCGCGCAGGGGAGTCTTAAGCTAAAACCAATCGATCTCACAGCGGTCGCGAATCATGTTTTGCGTCTCCTGCGCCAGAACGCGAAATCGCGCAAAATAACAATCGAGACCAAATTCGCGGCGCGCATTCCCCTTGTCATGGCGGATATGGAGAAAATAAGCCAGGCGCTTCTCAATATTTGCCTCAACGCTTTTGACGCGATGGGCGAAGGCGGGACGCTAACCGTGGCCATATCCGGCGGCAAGAATCGCGTATGTCTTCTGGCGCGAGATACGGGAAGCGGGATCCCGCCGGAAATCATGGAAAAAATCTTTGACCCTTATTTTACGACCAAAGGTTCGGGCACTGGGCTGGGACTTCCGATGACGCACAAGATCGTCCGCGAGCATAACGGCGAAATTGACGCTACTTCTCGCGTCGGGACGGCGGGAACTGACGGAGAGACAATTTTCAAGATCTGGTTGCCGGCGGCCCCGCGGGGCGATCGGCAAGATTAGAATTTCGCGCGTCCCGCGCGGACGCGACGGAGGAAACTGTGAATTTCAATAGGGTTCTGGTTGTCGATGACGACAACGCGCATCGCGGAATGTTAAAAACAATGTTGCGCTCATGGGGCTATGTCGTGGAGGAGGCGACGGACGGGGACGAAGCGATCGCTCTCGCGAAGGAAAAGCCTTTCGATGTCGCTCTCACCGATGTGCGTATGGCCAGAGTCGACGGCATTGAGGCGCTTAAGTCTATTTTGGCCTATAATCCCGCGCTTCCGGTTATTCTCATGACCGCCTATTCGTCGGTCGAGACAGCCGTGGACGCTTTGCGGGCTGGCGCCTACGATTATCTTGTAAAGCCCCTCGATTTCGATCTCTTGAAAGATACCCTGGAACAGGCCATCGAGAGATCGCGGCATGGTATCGAAAACCGGGAATTACAGCGACAACTATCCGAGTCTTCGGAGATACCGCAGATCCTCGGCAAAAGTCCGGCCATGCAGTCGCTTCTCGCATATATATCCGCGGTTGCCCCTTCCGACGCGACCGTGCTCATTACGGGAGAGTCGGGCACAGGCAAGGAGCTGGTCGCAAGAGCGCTCCACAATGGCAGCACCCGCGCGGGCAAGCCGATGGTTATCGTAAATTGCGCGGCGCTCTCCGAAAATCTCCTGGAATCCGAACTATTCGGGCACGAAAAAGGCTCGTTTACGGGAGCCGACAAGAGACGGGAAGGCAGGTTCGCCCAGGCTGACGGAGGCACGATCTTTCTGGACGAGATTGGGGAGATGCCACTGGCGATTCAGGCGAAATTGCTTCGCGCTCTGCAGGAAGGCGAAATCCAGCGAGTAGGCTCCGATACTCCGATCAAGGCGGACGTGCGGGTGATCGCGGCGACAAATCGCGATCTGCGTCAGGAGGCTAAAGAAAAACGCTTTCGCGAAGATTTATTCTTCCGGCTTAACGTGATCGCCATCGAAACGCCGCCCCTGCGCGATCGATCGGAGGATATTCCCTTGCTGGCGACAAGCTTCATGCAAAGATTCGCCGAAAAAAATCGCAAAAATATCAAAGGCTTTTCGCCGCAGGCCTTCGACTGTCTTCTCCGTTATTCCTGGCCCGGCAATGTGCGCGAGCTTGAAAACGCCGTTGAAAGAGCGGTGATACTCTGTCGTGGCGATCTTATCGCCGAATCCGATCTGCCCGCGAACGTAGCCAACGCTCCCGCCAGAGTCGAGTCTTCCGGCGACGAGCCGCCCCTGTCTCTGGCGGGCATGTCTCTTGATATGCTGGAGAAACAGGCTATCGAAACAATGATGAAGGAGACGGGGGACAATAAGAGCGAAGCCGCGCGGAGACTGGGGATCACGCGAGCCACACTGCATAACAAACTGCGCAAATACGGTATTGATTAGCCGGGATTAATAGTCTTATATCGAATTTCGTTCCAAGTTTCCGAGATACGATAGGGAGGACGTTGAGAGTCATACGACGCGCCGCAAAGCTATTGGCCCGAGAACTCGCGCGTTTGACTCCAGCTAGCCTTTTCCCGCGACTATGGACGACCGAGCGGTTAGCGGGAAAAGAAGATCGCCCGCTCCTCCCGGGAGTCGCGAGCGACCCGCTTCGTCGTCGCGCTTGGCGCGGTTTACGCTAATAAATAAGACGCCAGCCTATTGCGCGGCTTTTTTTCTGGCCAGACTTTCTTCAAGTTGCTCGAGCCGATTGCGGTAAAGGCTGGATTGCGGATATTGCGTCTGATTTGTTAGTTCGCTGTAGATCTTGACGGCGATATCGGTTTTTCCCGCGCCCGCGGCCGCCTCGGCGAGCAATTGCCTGAACTCGACGGTTTTGCTTGCAGGAGGAAGTTTCGCTTCGAGTTCTTCGAGCAACGCGTAGGCCTGATTATATTCGCTCTGCATCAGGAGACTCATAACGCTCCCCATCGCGGCCGTAAGTCCGAGCGGTCCGTCGCCGTCAATTTGGGCGGCCTTGGCGTAAGCGTCGGCGGCCAGAACAGGTTCGCCATTTTCCTGCGCGCTCTGACCGAGATTTAAATATATGAACAACTTTACGTTATCGGGCGCGTTTTCGGCGAGCCTTAAGAGCGCGGCGTATCGATCTTTTCCCTTAAATTGCATATTAATACGCGCGAGCTCTTCCCGCGCTTCCCTCTCTTTGCCGCCATGATACCAGTTCCAGACGGCCATCCCTCCAAGGATAAGCAAGAGGAGAAGAACGACTCCGGCGATAACGGAGGCGTATTTTGTAATGAATCGCAAAAGCGGGGCGCTTTCGGGGCTGACCTCGTTTTTCAAGCCATCGATTAGGTTGGGGCGGTCTTCGGGCTGGCTCATCGGAAGATACTCCTTGATAAATAAAATATTTTAAAAACATTGAAATTTTAGTTAATAACTGGCAATTTTATAGACCATTAAAGGTCATTTTGTCAAAATAGCGGGCTAGTTTTCAGGCCGATTCGCGCGCTTGTTTCGCGAGGTTATTCTTTAGCGGTCGATCGGGCGAAGCGCGATTAAAGGCCTGGAGTCCGTAGGGTCGCCAATTATTTTATTTATGCTGGATGCAGATATGGAAATCGCCGAACTTATTAAAGATATGGCCATCAAAGCTCGTCGGGCGTCAAGGATTATGGCCGCCGTTTCTCCGGGAGCGAAGAACGATTTTTTACTAGCATTGGGAAGAGCGCTTATGGACAATACGGACGCGCTCATCGCCGCCAATCGACGCGATCTCGACGAAGCGCGAAAAAACGGACTTGACGCGCCCCGGCTCGACAGGCTGACCCTGACTCCGGCGATTATCGGCGAAATGGCTAACGCCTGTCGCGAGGTAGCGGCGACGCCCGATCCTGTCGGAGCCATGGAAACGCAATGGCAAAGACCCAACGGCATGCTGGTTGGCAAGTCTCGCGTTCCTCTCGGCGTGATCGCCATGATCTACGAAGCGCGGCCAAACGTTACCATTGACGCCGCGATCTTGTGCATTAAAGCCGGGGACGCGGTCATTTTGCGCGGCGGTCGCGAAGCGCTATCCTCCAATCTGGAGCTCGCGGCTTTGCTCCGCGAGACGCTCGCGGCGTCGGGTTTGCCTGAAGACGCGGCGCAACTGGTGCCTGTAACTTCGCGCGAAGCCGTAATCTGTCTCTCCCGTCTGGACGAACTCATAGATCTCGTCATTCCCAGAGGCGGCGAAAAACTGGTTCGCGCGGTCTGCGAGGCGGCCACGGTTCCCGTGCTCAAACATTATCGCGGAGTTTGCCACGCTTATATCGATAAGGACGCCGATCAGGAAAAGGCGCTGGATATTGTGGAGAACTCGAAGACCCAGCGCCCGGGCGTCTGCAACGCGCTGGAATGTCTTCTGGTAAACGAAGAAATCGCGGGGACATTTCTGCCGCGTCTCGCGGAGAGGCTCGCGAAGAGCGGAACGCGTTTCAAGGCCGATCCCAAGGCTCTGCCGCTTTTGGGCAAAAACGCGGAGCCTCTCGGCCCGGATGATCTTGGGCGCGAATTTCACGATTTGATTCTCGCCGTTAAAATTGTTCCCGATCTCGATTCCGCTCTCGCGCATATCGATCGTTACGGGTCGAGGCATACCGACGTAATCTGCACTGAAAATTACGCCCGAGCCATGCGCTTTGTTCGCGAGGCGGACGCCTCGATGGTCGGGGTAAACGTATCCACCCGTTTCAATGACGGGGGACAATTGGGGCTGGGCGCGGAGATAGGAATTTCTACAAGCAAGTTGCACGCTTACGGGCCAATGGGCGTAAAAGAGCTGACAACGACAAAATTTGTAGTCCTTGGCAATGGACAGATTCGAAGCTGAAGCGGGAAAAGAAAAGGGCGTTCTTATTTACGGGGGCAGTTTCAATCCTCCGCATATCGGGCATACGCGTCTAGCCATCGAAGCGCGGGAGAAGTTGGGCCATCTTTTGGACGAGGTGGTTTTTATGCCCGTCCATACGCCGCCGCATAAGGATCCTCGCGGATTGTTGCCTTTTTCGTTTCGCGCGCGAATGATCAGGGAGAGCGTCGCGCGCTATTCCTGGATGAGATGCAGCGAGCTCGAGAATGAAAGATCAGGGCCGTCATACACAATCGATACGCTGAAGTTATTTCGCGAAAGGAATCCGAATAAGCGGGCGTATTTTTTAATTGGCAGTCATGATTTTTCTCTTTTGCCTGAATGGCGCGACTGGAGAGAACTTTTTTCGCTGGTCAGCTTCGCGGTCGCGCCCAGGGGGAATTTCAGTTTTGAGGATCTTGTTCGCGTCGCGCGAGGGATGGCGCCGGATATCGCTGTTCTACGCTATGACGCTCCTTCGCCCGCGGGGCGCGCCGTCATTTATTTCCCCGCGCATTTCCTCGATATAAGTTCGTCGCTGATCAGGGAGAAATGGTTGAGAAACGAGAATATCGATTATCTCGCGCCCGATCCGGTCGCGGATTTGCTAAATCAAAATAAAGACTTTGTAAAAAAATACTGGCGGGAGTGACAATGCTTAATGTAGCCCCAAAAGAGTTGCGGGAGAACATAGCCAGGGCTAACGGCTATTTGCGACGCAACGAAATACCGCGCGCCCTGCAAACCATG
This sequence comes from Desulfovibrio sp., assembly GCA_014804865.1. The sequence continues at coordinate 2,553 of JAAUYY010000091.1, read as the reverse complement.
TCGCAGGCCTTGCGGCAATTCGCGGGAGTCCAGCTAATGCGCGCGGCCAGGGCTGAACTGGATATNCAGATAAGCGANTTTTTAAGCGCGCTTGTTCATCATCAGACGATGCAACCTCTGCTCGATCCGACGGGGAGCGGCAAACCGCGACCCATACGGTATCAGTTGGGAAAGGAAACNGCGCTGGCCACAGTGCTCGATGGGCTTTGCAAGATTATTACAGACAAGGAAGAAGAGTCCATCCGCAAGCGCGCNAAGGAGCAACTCGAGAGGAAAAAGACCCTTATCGAGACTGGAACCAAGCTTTTGCGGGAAGGGCAACTAGCGAAAGGCAGAGCCTTTCTTAAACGCGTCGCGGAAGAATTTAGCGACGACGAAGGCATAAGGGTGCAATTGGGAAAAATTTTCGCCGCGCAGGGACAGCTCGTCGAAGCCGCCGAAATGTATGAGGAGTCGATGGAGAAACAGCCAAGGGAAACGGCGGCTTACACGGGCGCCGTCACTGCCTGGCTGGAGTTGCGCGAGTACGAAAAGGCCGAAAAAGTATTTCAAAACATATTGCGAACTTTCGGCGGCCACCCAAACACCTTCGGAAAAATGGCGAAAATGTACTGGGACTGGAGAAAAAGGGACAAAGCCGAAGAGCTTGCCTTGAGGGCTTTGCAAGGAAATCCAAATCAAGCGGAAGCCAAAGAAGTCATGGACGCGATGAACGCGCTTAAACGCAAATAGAGTCAAAAATTTAACTATTCTTTATAATAAGTCTAAAAGATTGCTATAAATTTGTGTTGGCATAGTAATTGCTACAAATGTCCTTTCCTAACCGCGAAAATTAATTACCCGATATTGTTGACAGAATAGTTTGTCAAGGGGTATGTTCGCGGAATCTTCAGGGCAAAAATCGCGGCTGCGATCGCGCGCTTCCCTTTTTCTGGCGCGGCCCTTTAACTTTAACCCAGGAAGAAGGATGAATTTTTTTCGCTGGATAACTTTTGGCGCGGTTTTATTTTTCATTTTTAGCGTCGTCGCTCCTTGCGACGCCGTATCCGCGTCTAAAGCCCGATCCAAATCCAGGGTCGAAAAATCTATAAAGACGAAAAAGACCGTTTCTGTAAAGAAATCCGCCAAAAAAGCCGCTTCTGGCGCGGAGGACAACGAGCGCGAGATATGGCGGAAGAGAGCCATGGGCGGAAGCGCCAGCTCCGTAGGCATGGCGTCGTGGTACGGCAAGGATTTTCATAAGAAGCCCACGGCCAGCGGCGTCGATTACGATATGTACACGTTCACCGCGGCCCATCGCACATTGCCGATCGGAACCGTGGTGAAAGTTACCGACGCTAGCAATGGCAAAAGCGTCATGGTCTGCGTTACTGATCGCGGGCCATATGTGAACGGCAGGATCATCGATCTTTCTTACGCGGCGGCCGAGCGCCTCGATCTCATGGATCGCGGCGTCGGCAAGGTAAAGCTCGAGGTGGTCAGCGACGAGAAGGGAGTCCCCCTCAATTCGGCCCAGGCTTATTACGTTCGATACGCGGCGGGGAACGGCGACAAGACCGTAGGCCCGTTCGCGGGATTCGAGGACGCCGCGAGCATGCGCGAGGCGCTCGAGAAAGCGCATCCCGAAGCGGAAGTGATCCTCGATAAATCGCGCTAATAAACTCGCGAAATGTGCGGTCGCTTTTTTGTCGATAAAAAGGCGCGAGAAATTGACCGTTTGCTCGAGCGGTTAGGCGGCGCCGCCGACGAGATAAAAGCGGGCGAAATTTTCCCGACAAATATCGCCCTCGCTTTGGTCAAGGGCGAGAAGGGACCCGAGCCGACGGGCATGGAGTGGGGTTTGCCCCGCTGGGATGGCAAGGGGGCGATAATTAACGCGAGGGTCGAAACGGCTCTTGAAAAAATCATGTTTCGCTCCGCGCTTCTGACTAGCCCGCTGGCGATCCCCGCTTCCGGCTTTTTTGAGTGGAAAGCGAATCCGGATGGCGGCAAAGAAAAATTTCTTTTCCAGTCCGTCGACGGCGGCTTGCTCTATCTCGCTGGTTTTGGCAAACGCTCGCCCGACGCGATCGCGCGTTTTTGTCTGCTGACTACCGAAGCCAACGACAGCGTAAGGCCGATCCATCATCGGATGCCATTGCTTCTTGGAGAAGACGAGCTCGGAGCGTGGATCAACGGCGAAAACATCGCGAGCTTTCTCGCCAGGCGACCGATGCCTGTAAAGGCTGAGAAGATCGCGGGAACGCGGCATAAGTAAAATTTCTCGCGAAATGTCGCGACTATATATCGTTTAAAAGCGAGCCTCATGGCTCGCTTTATTATGGGCGCCGCGTTAGCTTTGCTCGGATGGCGAGACTTATAGCGCCAAATCGAGCGGCAAGTCTGAAATATCTTTTAGTCTTTTTCCATTTATAAGAATATCCAAAATAGATTTCGCGTTTTCGCGATCGCCTGCGGCATACTCGTTAACCGCCTGAATAAGTTCGTATAAAGCGAAATGGTAAACGCAATCGATATCGCCGGTTCCAAGCGCCAGGGATGCTATACGGGACG
>JAAUYY010000090.1 GCA_014804865.1 Desulfovibrio sp. | reverse complement strand
ATGATCGCGGCGTTCGCGCCCGCTCCCTTCTCGGATGGCAGATTCCTATCGTTACCGACGACGATTTCGGTCGCGCCCGTATTCTGGAGATCGATAAAACCGCTCTTCTCCGGTATCTGGATTCTTACGACGTTCTCGTCGTCGCCGGTTTTCAGGGCCAAACTCGCGACGGCAGGATCACGACTCTCGGGCGCGGGGGATCCGACACTTCCGCCGTGGCTCTCGCGGCCGCCCTGGATTCCTGCGAATGCGAAATATTTACGGACGTCGAAGGCGTTTACACGACAGACCCGAACATCTGCACCAGCGCGCGCAAAATGGAGCGAATCGCCTACGACGAAATGCTGGAAATGGCCAGCATGGGAGCCAAGGTGCTTCACATCCGCTCTATGGAATTTGCCAAGAAATACAAGGTGCCCGTCCGCGTGCGCTCCACTTTTACCAACGATCCGGGCACGCTTGTAACTCAGGAGGATTCGACAATGGAAGCCGTTCTGGTATCCGGCATCGCGTACGACAAGGATCAGGCGAGGGTTACTGTGCGCTCCGTGCCGGACGTTCCGGGGATGGCCACGGCCATTTTTAACCCTCTCTCCGAAAGCGGCGTTCTCGTGGACATGATCGTGCAAAATACCGCCAACGACGGTCGCACGGACATGACGTTCACAATTCCGCGCAAGGATCTGCAGGAAACGCTAAAAATCACAGAGCGCGTCGCCCGCGACATCGGCGCCGCGGAAGTGCTTCACGACGTAAGCGTCGCCAAGGTTTCCGCAATCGGAGTCGGCATGCGCAGTCACTCTGGCGTCGCCGCCCGAGCCTTCGCGGCTCTCGCCCAGGAAGGCATCAACATAATGATGATCAGCACCTCGGAAATCAAAATCACGATTCTGATTCAGGAGAAATACGTCGAGCTGGCTGTGCGTATTCTGCATGACGCCTTCGGTCTCGACTGGGATCTCGGCTAGATGCGGCGATTTCGCCAATTTTTAAATCGCTATTTCCTATTTTGGATTATGCTCGGGGTTCTCGTCTTTTTAAAAATCTTAAGTATCGCGGGAATTTTGCGATAAATAGCGAAGACTTGAGCGCCCAGGAATGATCGGTCGAGGTTTCGCGCCTCGACCGACATATTTTAACTTCCTTTATTATTTTCAATATCGGCGCGAGACGAGCACAGACATAACCGCTCCCGCGCTCTGGTCATGCCGACATAGGCTAGTCTGCGAGATTTTTCATCGTCCTTTCGCAACCGTTCGAAATTGACTATGAAGACATTGGCGAAATCCATGCCTTTAGCGGAATGAATAGTGGACACTGTTACGCTGTCCGTCGTTATGTCGTAATATCTCTTGGACGAAACGTCGCGGCTTAACCATCTTGACAAAACGCCTCGCTCCTCGAGCGCTTCCATGACGCGTTCCGGCGTCCTTTCGCCGCCGGAAGACGAATAGAGCGCCGCGATCTCGCCGCGCGGCTCGCCCGTTTTGACAAGCTCGGCGATCGCGTCGGCCATCAACCTGATCTGTGCCTCAAAATCGGAGGCTTCGATAACTCGCGGTTTTTCTCCGTTCGCGCCTATCAATTCGGGGGATTCGAGCTCCGCGAATCTAGCCGCGCTCAAAGCTATGCGCCTCGTGTTGCGATACTGCCTTTTAAAACGTCGAATCTCCATCCCATCTATCACTTTCCACGGATCTTCTCCGTGTTGATACAACCGTTGATTCCCGTCCTGAACGACTGTCAAACTCGCGCCGGGCTTCAGCAATTTTTCAATGACCCTGGCCATTGGCGCCGAAAAATCCTGACCCTCGTCGACAAGAATCGCGTCCCAACGCCGATGCTTGTCCGCGTCCTTTTCCAAACATTCCAAAGTCATATTCACCACAAGCTCGTAGTAATCCGAGCCCTGGTTTAAATGCTCGAGCTTCTCGCCAATAATTTCTTCGCAAAGCGGGTAGAATGGCATGACGTCGATGCCGCCCGCGCCCAAAGCGCCGCCCCGCTCGCAAATCAGTCGTTTTATATAACCGGCGAGAGAAAGATTAAAGCAGACCGCGAGAACGCGCTTTATTTTCCGATCCGACTGGAGCAAATTAACCGCCCGCGAGGCGACCACCAGCGTTTTACCGCTTCCGGCCGGCCCATCGATAAGGAGACGCCCGGAGCCGAGAGTCCGCGCGAGATTTTCCTGATCATGATCCAGCAGAATGGTCGTTTTTTCCTGNGAACTTTTTCCGGCTCGCGCGGGGATCTTCGCGACGGCTATTGGGAAGATCGCCTTTCTTATTTTGTCTATTTTCGAGGAGTCCATATAAAAAGGGAATCGCGGGGNGAATCTTTCCTTGATCCATTCCGCGAAAGAATCGCCGCGCAAATCCGACTCCTCGCGAACCTCGTCCCAAAAAAGAACGCGTTCCTCATTTAGGACTCCCCCAAACGGAGATTTAGCCCATTCCTCCCGACTGATATGCGGAAAAACGGCGCCCCATGTTACAGGACATGGCAACTCGCGTTTGCCGAACGCGTCCAATTCGCCCTTCTTCGATAATAGCGAAAGTATATTATTCACATATTCCCTGGCCTGGGCGAGAGGTTGTTTGCGCCGTTCAGTCGTCGCGCCAATTCGCAGCAGCGCGGTCTTCGGATCAAGCTCCAGTATCTGATCGATCGTCCAGTCCTTTACTTCCAGAACTATCAATCCCGAGTCCGGCGAAAGCAGAATGAAATCCGGTTCCCTATCCTCTATATCCGGCGAGTACCACGCTATAAATTTATCATCCGGCTTGGCGGCGTCCCGTAAAAATTCGTAAACCCGCTTTTCGCCGATCGTCGCCCCGGAATGAATGGAATCGGGAAACATTCTCGCCATTTTTGTCCTCTCTCCGCCGTTCGCGGCGTCTTTGTCAAAACGCTCGACGGATTCGCTTGAAATAACAGGATCGNCGTACAAAAAAACCCGCGAAGCGTCAAGCGCGAGCGGCGCCTTGAAACAATTCCCGCGCGTCGCTATTATGCAAAAGACGCCCTCGCGTCGCCGACTCTTTATTTAATTTTAAGGATGGAAAACATGAAAAGAAAGGTCTTATTCGCGGTAACGAGTCACGGGGAACTTGGAAACACAGGAAAGCCTACGGGATATTATCTTTCGGAAGTAACTCACCCCTGGGACGAACTCGTCGCCGACTATGACATAGACGTGGTAAGCCCGAAAGGCGGCAAGCCTCCGGTCGATGGCTTCGATCTCAAGGATCCCGTCAACAAAAAGTACTGGGACGATCCCGCGTGGCAGGACAAGATGTCCCATACCCTGAAACCGGAAGACGTCAACCCANACGACTATATTGGCATTTTTTACGCCGGCGGTCATGGCGTAATGTGGGATTTTCCAAACAACAAGCGGTTGGCGGAAATTTGCGCGCAAATTTACGAAAACGGCGGAGTGGTCGCGGCGGTATGTCATGGCCCGGCGGGACTTCTCAACGTCGTTCTCTCAGACGGCGATCGTTTAATAAAAAACAAAAAAGTGAACAGCTTTACGAACGCGGAGGAAAAGGCGAACGGAACGGATAAAGACGTGCCTTTTCTCTTGCAAACCGCGCTTGAAGAAAAAGGCGCCAATTATGACTGCGCTCCGCCCTGGAGCGACTTCGCCATAACCGACGGGAGACTGGTAACTGGCCAAAACCCCATGTCCGCGAAAAAAGTAGGCAAGCTGATGAACAATATGCTCGGCAATGTGGGAAAGTGACATTTTAATCGCCGATTAATCGCGACGGGAGACGCCCCTTGTTCGGGCGTCTCCCGTCTCTTATAAATTATTTCTCAAGCGAATGAGAAAAGAGCCAGTCGCGAAGCGGGGCTATCCGGTACGCGTAATCGAAAGAATACATATGTTCGCTTCCGACGCCTGATTCGGGCAAGACAGTCCCGCTCTCGAATCCGACAATATTGACTGGATTTCCCTTTCCAAGAAGAGTCGCGGCTAGTTGATCCTGTTGTTCCAGGGGAAGTTTCGCGCTCCATTCCATCCAGGAATAACTTACNCCAACCTTGCGACAGGCTTCCTGAATAAGCTCGTTTGTCTTCGCTCCTCGGCCTTTGTCTCCCGCGTAAACGAACACGAATGGACGCTTGACCANAGCGTCCATCGACGCTGGATCCCAATGGCAATCGACGAACATGGACGCCGCGAAGAGATCGGGATGANCGACGTTATAATACATGGCGATCATTCCGCCCATGGATTGACCNGTAGCGTAAAGACGTTTCTCGTCGACGGGATTGTTCGCGACTACTTTCTCAAGAAGCTTGAGAACGGCCTCTACCTCCGGCGTCCTTTCGTACGCGTCGTTAACCGCTACGCCGGAAAACTGCGGGACAAACACAAAACAGGGATTTTTCGCTTGCGAATCCGAAGACGCGAAAACGAGAGCCCCGTAGCCTTGCGTTAATGGCGCGGTCGGCGCAAGTCCGGGAGTCGACGCGTCGGCNATGAACATGATCAGCGGGTATTTCTTGCCCTTTTCCATGTTTTTCGGAATAAACAAGTTGTAGGTCATGCCCGTTTCGGCGTCCGTATGTTGACTAAACTCTGGCGCGACTTCCGCGATTAGCGNNCGNANGGTCGCGTCGCCGCTCTTATCGATAACGGGGCCTTTAGATACGTCGCCAAGCTGGGGGCCCGCCGCTTTCGCTGTCGCGCATCCCGCGAACAGACAGAGACAGACAAAAAGGGAAAGGAATAATCGTCGCATACAGGCTCCTCTAATCGAGTTATTTAATTTACAGAACAAATTTTCATAACTATACTTCTTCGACGCGATAAAGAAAATATCGATAAAGCATTAAATTTGAAATCGCGCGAACAAGAGACGTCGGCGCTCCGCTCGCGTCGCCTCAATCCAACGCGCCGCGTCCTCTTCGCGAAGCTGTCTGGACGGGAATTCTTTTTTCCGTTCGTTAAAAGGCGTGGCGTATTCATTTAGCGGNATTTCGCGCTTCAATCATTGCTGGCATCTTATAATTTATTTTGAGGAAAATATGTACCCGACGCGGATTTTAATTTTATCCCTCCTGTTTATCTTCGGCGCGAGTTCGCTTTTCGGGGCTCCTTCGGAAAAATACGACAGACTTTATCGGGAATCGTCTGACTTTAAGGCGGTCGAGGACGCGCTAAATGACATCTGGAAAAAACTGCGCGCGGAACTGGGAAAATCCGAATGGAAAAAACTGCTCGATGATCAAAGGCGATGGCTCAAAACGCAGGAGCGCCTGTTAGCCGAAGCGAAGGACAGCGAGATCGGCCCATATTTGCGCGAAACGTGCGATCGCGCGCTGAGGTTGCGCGATTATTATCGATCTCTATNCAAAAGCGAGCCAATCGTCGGCGNATTTGCCGAAGGCTCAGATTCTTTTGCCGCGTGGCGAACGTCGCTTAAAATTGGCGANACAGAATGTTCGAGACTGTACGCGCTAAAGCCTCCNGTTAAGTTCGCGAATTTAACCGAGGCGGGTCGCGAACTCGCGAACAAAAACAAAGCCGTGGCCGCGATTGATTTTTACGATCTCTCGGCGTCCTTAGCCAAAGCGGATCTTTTCAAAAAACAGGACGAATCCGCCGCCCGCGACTCCGATCCAGCGCGGGCCGATAACGCCGCTAATTCTCAAGAACCAGCCGAGAAAGTCGCCGAAAATCGGGAATCAGCGACTCCCGCGCCTGGCGAAAAGGAGAACGAGCCGAANAANGAAGCGACCGAACCGTCGNAAAATCGGCATGAGGCGGAGAGCGACGCGAAGGATTCAGGCGACAAGCAAGTCGTCGCGAAGGAAAGCGAACCGGAGCCCTCAAACATNTCCGAGCCAAAGGATAAGACAGGCGAAAAGCGAATAAACGATCCCGACCGACCCCCTATCGCCAAAGAAGAGGCCTCGCGTATTCTGGCCGGATTGAGTCTTCGCGCGAAAAGAAATGGCGACTATTTGGAATACTATGTCGCCGCGTCAAAAAAGCCTTGTCTAATCGAAGGCTACGTCATCGACGAGGGCGCAGTTCGTTCGTCGGAGGAGAGAGCGAAGAGAGTTTATAAACCCCAAAAGACGCGACCGGGCAAGCCATTATATCTTTTTTCATTGCCCGTCGCCGAAAAAATCTCGCGAGTCGATATAAGAACAGAGGCGGGAGACAAAAGCTGGATTCTCGGCGAAAAATGACCCGCGATCGGTTCCGCGCGGCTTCCGTTCAACCGCGCCTCGCGTTTTTCGCGCGGTCGTCCAATAGAGACGCGCTCCCCGCGGGACGAGTATAACTAATTCCGCTAAAATTTGCCCCGACGGGGGCAAGCGCGGCGATCCGCGGACGCTCCTTGTCGCGCTTTCGCGACTATCTTTGGTGGTCATAACCTTCGTTGCTACCTGAAAATTTCATTTTCAACTCGCTATAAAGGCTTAAGCGAGAGCCCTCTATTCCGAATATTTCGCGATAAACCGCGCTTTATGAAAATGGCGGCGGGGATATTCCCGCCGCCAAGGTTGTCGCCGACCGCTTATCTGACCGTCACCAGAAACGCCGGATCAGGATTCGAGCCAGTTCGTAATTTTAATATGGAAGATAGCGCATTCGGTCATATTTAGGCCGGATTTCGCGCGACCCAGCAAGCGCCGAGCCTGCCGCGTATTTGTCGTCTTGCCTCCGCGAGAGTTATCCGCCCATTCAATTAACAAGGCGTAAAACGGCTCCTTGTCGTATCCTTGCGCTTTCCGAAAGGCCTCCAGTTCGTCCTTTAATTCGTTCAGGCCGATTTCCGTCAGCCACGCGTCGATGACTTCCTCAAGGCTAGGCGCGTCATCGATTTTCCGAGTCCAGACCTGGAGGAGAACATCGAATTGTCTCTCGGAAATTTTGCGGGAAACATCCTTTTTTTTAAAGATGGAGTCAAATATGGATTCCGCGATGGAATTCGATCCCGAGGGCCCATCCTCGATTTTTCTTCGAATAAAAGTAGGAGCTTCGCAAAAGTTCATCGAGTAAGAATCATACAATGCTCCTCTTGGAAAAGGAATTGCCGCCGATACTCGCCCCCGAACGCGGGGTTGGGGAACATTGCGAACCTTGGGCAAATCGACGAGTTTTTCGTCTTCGTCTCTCTCGTGGACGAGGAATAACGAGGTCAGCGGCGTTACGAGCTGATACTCCAAAGCGAGTTTCAATTTTTCTTTTTTGGAATCGATTTCGTCAATCCTGGCCCGCATGGCGACTCGCAAAAGAGAATCGCTGGCCGCTTGCTCGACGCTTGAGCAACGCGCTTCGTATTTTTCCCCGCCAATTTCCCAGGTCAGCTCGGGGGCTTCGGTTGGATACGCCCTGAGCTTGGCGAATACGGTAACGGTTTCGCCGTCGTAAATACCTTTCGGCGGCTTCGAGATCCATTCCGTAGTTCCATGCCATTTAACGGCTACTCGTCTGGCCAGCCCGCTCCGCATCCTCTGGGCCATTCTCGCGACGGCTTCGACCATATTTTCATTCTCTGTGACAAATTCGCAAGCTCCGCCTGTTTGAACGGCCAGCTCTCTCAACAAGCTTTCTTGCGGAGCTTCGCCCACGCCAATAGCGAACACACGATGGCCCGATCTTTTGGCGGAGTCGACGATATTTTTCACATCCCATACGTCCCCGTCAGTGATCAGCAGGACTCCGGCCGGCGCGTCTTCGCTTCCGCCAATCTTGAAGACATTTTCCATGGCGTCGTTCATATTCGTGCCGCCCATATCCGCGTCTGTGGCGCTTATGGCTTTGGCGAACGCGTCGCGCGTTTTCTTATCGAAGCGCGAGAGCTTGCCAATGACATGGCTGATGGAACTTCCAAAGCGCGTGTAGGAAACATAATCTTCCTCGCCCAAAAGCGAGAGCATCCGCGACAATCCTTCTTTAGCCTGCCTTATTCTCTCGCCTCCCATGGAACCAGAGCAATCCGCGAGAATTTTAATAGCGATGGGGGAAGACGCTCCCTCTGGAAATTTCGGCGAAAAGCTCGCCGCGGCGATCCACGAATCTTTATCCTTAANGCACAGGCACGAAGAGGGGTTTTCGCTCGCGTTCATGACAAGAACAAAATCGCGATTCATTATCGAACCTTTTCCCAGTGTTACTCTGGTATCGTCGCCTTCGCGAATGACCGTAACCGGATAGGTGGGAGAGCTTATGTCNCCTCGCGCCAACTCGCCAAAAATTTTCAAATCTACTTCAAAAGAATAGACGGCGTTCCCATCCGTAACGACTTTTTCGTGGGGCGCCAATCCGCCTTGCGAGCGCTGATCGCCATAATAGTCATCGATAACCGTGGGAACGACCAGTCTGACCGCGCCATTAACATAGCGCAAAGTCTGGCAACACTGGATATTTACTTTTACGCTCTCGCCGGGCGCGATATTGCCAAGATTGGCCGTGTAAAGTCCGTTCTCGGATTCCTGAACCATGATCGCCGAATCGCCTTCGTTTATCGCTTTTTCGTATTTGGACTCCGCCTCCATTTTTTCAAGGACGACGCCGACCAACTCTTTTTCGCCTATTCGCGCGTCCATGCCCAGAAGAACGGTCTTATAGCCTGTAGGAAAAGTATAGATTATTTCCAGATTATCGTCGGTCTCGTTTTTATATTCCTGGCTAATGGTCGACGCGAAAAATACTCCCTGGACTTCTCCCGATACCTTCGCGGATTTTAGGGCGATCTTTTCGCCGTTCTCGTTCTTCATGGATCCCATGGGATAGCTTTCGTCAAACGCGCTGTCTTCGCTTAACATCCTCTTCTCCTCAATTTATGGTTGCGAATTTTTTCCGGGAAACGCTCGTTTCCTTCCCTTCATGCCATAAATAGGAACGCCAGTTTTCATATTACGGAAATTACAAATTTGTTTATAAATTTTTTATTCGTTAAAATTAAAAATCCGCGACGAATCGTCGCGGATTTTCGCTTAAGAATGCGAGCGTTTCCATCGCGCGTTTCATTTAAACGTCCCCTATGGCGGTTTTCCAGGCGAAGACGCCGACGAAATTAGCCAAAAGGAAAATTGCGGCGCGCTATCGCTTTGCGCCGTTAAGGGGCAATTTGGCGCGAAATATGCTTTATAATATTCAGAAAGCTAAAACTTAAATTGTTATATTGCGTTATAAAAATTATGATTCTTTTATTTCAAGGGAATTGTTATAGGTTTTTATATTTTTTTTGGTCCCTGATGCGGGGCGTCCTTTTTGTCCAGTCCCTTTTCGCGAAGCCATGCTTCCAGATGATCGGCGACCTGAATATTATTGAGGTCGGCTAACGGCGCATGAGTATTTCCCTTAATGCCCAGTTCCGGCAAAAAAATAAAATGTTTCCACATTCCCGCCAAAAAAGAAACTCCCCATGGTCTTAAGAGCAATGGGCTTTTCAGAAGTATCGGCGCCCATACTGGGAGAGGAATTAAAAATCAGCAGTCCAATAAATAGAAGGCTAATAATATTTCCGATTGTAGNCANATCGCATATCTTGTTCGCAACTATACTNGATTCGGTCTTTTTAAATATAAAACATATAACATTTGTCGCTTTTAGCGCTATTTTATTTTTTTCAATAATTTTACNGCCGGCTCAAAATTCATATCNGCGGCTCGCGTTACTAACTCTTTGGCTTTTTCGCTATNTTTCGGAAAACCTNATTTTCCTTNAAAAAANAATAATCCAAGATTTGTNAGGCCCATGGNGCTATTGGAAGCTTCNACCTCCTCTATGAGAGACGCGGCCTTTTTTTCGTCCTTTNCTACTCCTTTTCCCATTAAATATAAACTCGCCAACTCAATTTTAGCTTTAATCATATCATTTTGAGCGGCTAGTTTGAGCCATTTCACGCCTTCAGGTTGGCCTTTTAATGCGCCGTAGATATCCGCAAGACGCGACTGGGCGGATCCCAATCCCATTTCAGCGGCTTTCTGGTATAGATCCAGAGCTTTTTTCTCGTCCGCTTTTACGCAAATACCGTCGCTATATACATCCCCAAGATTATAAAAGGATTCCGAGGTATGCTCCTTCTCTATTTCTTCAATANCTTTNTTGATCTTGGAGCAATTTTTTTCAAAATATTCTTTTTCTCTTGCTTCTATTTCCTGGGGATAATTCTTCGAAATTTCTATTAAATCATTTAATGCGACCGCGATGATGGCGTACGGATACGACTGTTCGGCGCTTTTGCGCCACCAAGGAGCGGCCATTTGTCGAGATCCAAAATTCCAGCCAAGTTCCTCCGCGTACGCGTATTGCGCTTGCGCGTTTCCCGCTTCCGCTCGAGCCTTAAGTTCCGCTAGAGTTTCCGCTCCGATATGGTAGGGGAAAAAAATATAACTCAACCAAAATAATGTAAAAAATATTCTGTAAACCATGTCGCGTCTCTTACTTAAAATAAAAAAATTAAAANATACGCCTATGCGTATCGCCAAAATTTTTCTTGAATACTCCGACTTTTATCAGCTAAAAGCAAGNCTCAAAGNCAGCCCGTTTTTATAGCGCGTCGCGATTAAAAATANTCAACNTATAACGGCTTTGCTATGCAAAGGCGCCCGCGAAATTGCCCCTAAGCGAGCTTGCCAGNCAAAGACCAGTCCTGAAAGGACTGTTNGCGTTGTCGCATAATATGCCTTGCGCGAATGGACAGCAATTCGCCTCGCTGTTACAGGGTAATTTCAAGCGCGATCTGCTATAGGAGAAAAGCGCGATTTCATCGAGCCTTCCGCGACTTTGCTTCTCATAATTTACAAAACCCTCTAAAAATTCGAGCCAAAGCGACGCCTCCGCCTTCATGCCCCGCAAAAAGCCCGTATAAATCCTGTCCTAAAAGTCGCTCCTAATAATTATACTTCCACTTAATGCCGCCCCAGGTGTTGTTTTGTTCCGTGCGCACTTCAAAACTCGTTCGCGGCGTCAGTTCAAGCTGGATAATGAACGCTGTGCTGTCCGCTTTCATACCCTGCTGGACGCCCATATAAATCATGTCGTTTATGTATTTCCCCATCTCGATAGTCGTGCCGCTGGCTGTTTCCTCCCCGGGTTGCCCAGCCGCCTCGGACGATGTGCCAAGTCTCAAAACGTCGACGCCTAGAGTCTTTTTCGCCATATCGAGAATACCGCCCGCGCCGGAACCGAATCCGGCGAGTTGGGCGACCGCTCCCGCCAATTGCAAAGCCTCGAGTCGACTCAAATCGCTCATATTCTTTCCAAAGAGCACTTGAGCAAGTATTTCGTCCCTGGGCAATTGCGGTTCGCTGGTCAGGGTCAATTTTATTTTGCTGACAGGCCCGGTAACCAGAATGTGGGCGGTCAGTTCCGGCGTCTCGTTGGTAAGCTCGATATCGAGCAGAGGATTGGACATAGCGCCTCCGCCAAAAAACACGACGCCTTTTGTCAGGCTGAAGTTCTTGCCCAGAAAGTCAAAATTGCCTTTTACCGAACTAATGTCGCCTGTGATCCGAGGATCCGTAGGCGTTCCGCCGACAAGCAGATTCGCCTTCCAGATACTGGTCAAGCCTCTGCCTTCTACTGTGAAGCGAGGGAGCATATTGATCTTTACGTTCAGACTCCCCGAGCCTTTGGGCGGCGTCGGAGTTTTCGCCGCTTTCGCTTCTTCTTCAGCCTCGGCCTTTTTCTTATTTATCGATTCCGGCGTGGAAATGGGCAAAGTTGTAACGCTTCCCGAAAAAGCGAGATTATCGAGCAACACTTCGCCCTGATTTACTATGATTTCCCCGGCGATAACCGGAGCTGTCGCGTCTCCCGTAACCTTCGCGCCGCCGGAGAGCTCGATATGCGCGTCGCGACGCCTCAATGGCTTAAGACGATCAATTTTTGCTTTTATATCCAGATCGTCTCCCATGAGACCGCCTCGA
>JAAUYY010000089.1 GCA_014804865.1 Desulfovibrio sp. | reverse complement strand
AAATTTTTCTTTCGTCTCGCGGCGACGCTTTATATAAGCGCTCCGCAATCTCTCGTCAAGACTTTTTCCCGAAAAATTTTTCGCCGGTCTTTTTTACGGTCGGACACGTTATATAAGCCTCGTCGCGCCTCCCGTCAAGGGATTTTTCGAAAAATTTTTTAAAACTTTTCGTCGGCGACATTTGTCTTGTAAAATCTGTCGCCAATCTCCGCGTCGATTCTATTTCTTGTCTATGGACGAAAACGTGCTCATGTCGTCCCTGCGCCAGGCTTGCCCGCCTTCGATATGATAGGCCAGTTGCATCTCGCGCGGCGAAAGATATTCGGCGAAGCGATAGCGAAGTCCTTTAACCTCCCCAAGAGAATCATAAAATTCTTTCAACAGGGGTTGGGATCCGGCCATGGCGAAAAATACGGATTGAGTAGGGCGCCCAAAATTTATACTTGGCGTCACATAGTCGTATATGGACACGATCTTTTCAGGATGCTTTTCCGCCCAGCGAACGAGGCAGGCTTCGAGTATTTCCCGATGCTCGCCGTTTTCGGCCGAATCGGCGTCGATTTCAATTGTCGGCAGAGCCTGCGCTGTGTCCACGATCTTGAGATCGCTTATGTTTTTATCCATTATTTATTGTTCCCCTTCCGCGAATCGGCGATTTTCGAAGTTCGGGCGGCGTCTTCGCGAGCGAAACTGACCGCCTATCCCAGCGCGTTTGTCGCCATGCGCGACGCGTTAGTTTAATTAAAGGCGATTTTCTTCATCGCGACCTTTCCATCCTCGAATGGCCATGGTCAGAAGCGCCCCAAAGACAACGGCGTATTCGCCGATCCTGGCGTACGCGACTTCATCGATTACCAAACCGCCAATCGCGACGCCGATTGTCCCGACGCATCCCAAAGCCACTGCTGTGGCGTACCATGACTTTTCGACGATCATGGCCGTGTCGCCGAGACTGACATCGCGCGCCAGGGACGGAGCGAGACCGCTAACCAGCCCGAGCGCCATGGCACCTACTACGCCAAGTCCAGGCAATCCGAGCGCGGCGCCGAGAGCTCCCGCGAGTCCGAGCGAAGCGGCGTCGAGCCAGAAGAAAACCGCGTCTTTTCTACTGGGCAGAAAACGGATCGCGACGGCGCCGCCAAGCGCCCCGATCAGCGCGCTCTGGGGCAAGGAGGCGAGAGCGACGCGGGCGCCCGCGCTTCCGTTCAAAAAAATTTCCCTGGCCAGGCCGCCGACCATGCCGCAGACGCACCCAAGAACGATCGCTCCCGTAAAATGCGCGCCAAAATTCCTGGCTCGAGCGGTCGCGGTCGCGGCCAGAAGCGCGGCGGCTACTCCGTCGAGTATTTCGATGGATTCGATCGCGCCGAATATGTGAGCCACTTTATCTTGCGTATCCCACGGCCCGTTTTTCGCGAATCACGGTGACGCGAATTTGACCCGGGTAGGTGAGGTTCTTTTCAATCTTCTCGGCGATATCCTTGCACATCAGATACGTCGCGTCGTCGTCGACGCTTTCGGAGTTGACCATGACGCGTATCTCGCGCCCGGCCTGAATCGCGTAGGCTTTCTGCACGCCCTCAAACCCCAGGGCTATTCCCTCCAGATCCTCGAGCCGCTTTACATAATTTTCGAGCAGTTCCTTCCTCGCGCCTGGGCGAGCTCCCGAAATCGCGTCCGCCGCCTGAACCAGAACGGCCAGGGCGGTTTCCGGTCGCACGTCTTCGTGATGCGCGGCGATCGCGTGGACTATCTCCGGATTTTCGTTGTGCTTTTTGGCTATATCCGCTCCGATCAGCGCGTGCGGCCCTTCGACTTCGTGATCCACCGCTTTGCCAATGTCGTGCATGAGACCGGCGCGTTTGGCTTTCTTTACGTCCAGCCCAAGCTCCGCGGCCATCATGCCGCAAAGGGCGGAGACTTCGAGGGAATGTTGCAACACATTCTGGGTAAAGGAAGTGCGGTAACGCAATTGTCCGAGAAGCCTGACTATCTCCGGGGCGATCCCGTGCACGCCGGCGTCGAAAGTCGCCTGTTCGCCCACTTCGCGGATCTGCGTCTCGAGCTCCTGCTCGCATTTTTTTACCACGTCCTCGATGCGGGCGGGATGAATTCGACCGTCCTGTATGAGTCGCTCGAGCGCCATCCGCGCGACCTGTCGCCTCACGGGACTATAGGCGGAGAGCACAACGGTTTCCGGCGTGTCGTCGATAATCAGATCGACTCCGGTCGCCGCTTCCAGAGCGCGGATATTGCGTCCCTCGCGACCGATGATCCGCCCCTTCATATCTTCGCTGGGCAGGGCGACGGCCGTTACGGTCTGCTCGTTCACATAATCGCCGGCGTAGCGCTGTATTACGTTGGAAAGGATGTCCTTAGCCTTCCTGTCGGCTGTCTCCTTCGCCTCCTGCTCGATCTGTCGGATCATCTTCGCCGATTCGTGCCTCGTTCTGGCCTCGATTTCGTCAAAAAGCTTCTTTCTCGCTTCTTCGACGGTCATCGCCGCTATTTCCGTCAGACGCGTCTCCTGCTCGGCTATTCTCTTCTGCAGATACTCCTCGTTTTCCTCGAGCGTTCTTTCCTTGCGGGCGAGTTCCTTCTCGGAGGCGATCAGATCGAGCTCCCTCGAAGCGGTCTTTTCCATTTTCTCTTCGAGTTTGGCTCCCATCTCGTCAAGCTTTCTCTCCCTCTGCTTTACTTCTCTTTCCTTTTCGCGAAATTCGTTTTCCATTTCGCGGCGCTGACTATAGAGATCATTCTGTCCCTGCAGGAGCAGTTCCTTTTTCTGCGCCTGGGCTTCTTTTCTCGCTTCCTCGACGATTCGATTGGCCAGCGCGCCGGCCTCGCCCATGCGCCGCGCGGTCAGGCCGCGATTTATCAGCATCCCCGCCATTCCGCCGCATATCAAAGCCGCGGTTATCCAGATCATAAGCGCGTAGTCCATTGTCAAGCCTCTCTTATGTAATCGGGAAGACCCGTAATTTTCGCGCTTTCGGCCCTGAAAAAAAAGCCGTCGGACGACGGCGAGACGGATGGGGATTGAAAGAGACAAGAGTCGAAGAGAAGGGTCGCGCCGGATAGGACGCGAATAAATCCGGCGCCCCGGAGAGCCGTGTCAAATCTGCGATGCGGAACCTGGTTTACCAGGTCGGGCGTCAATGTGCGTCCATTAGGCGTCCCGCTCATGACGGGCTTGCGCACAGGACGTAGGGATGACTCCCTGTTTTTTGTGCTTTGTCAGGTTAGCGTCGAGATATGGATCACAAACGCCCCAGGGAACCTGAAGCGATATTTTAAACGGACTTCTCTATTTTCGCCAGCAGGGTATCGAGGCGCTCCTCGACGTGTTCCCGCCAGGTCTTCATCTTTAACAATTCATCCGCCAGGCCCAGGGCGACGTAGATCAGCAAAGAATCTTTTGTCTGTTTGCCCCGCGCTTTCCGTTTTTGTTCGGCGTACATCTTTTCAATCAGAATGGCCGCTTCCTTTACGCGATCCATATCTGTACCAGTCTTGAAAGATATGTCAAGTCCCAGGACGTAAAAGGGGGTTGGCAGACGCTTATCGCTCATGTTCTTCGCCTTCGCGCTCTCTTATTTTCGAGAGGAGCGTTCGCAGTCTCGAGAGCGCTTCGCGAGTCCGGCGGCGGCAGTTTTCCGTTTCCGCCTTCAGGGATTCGTTTTCTTCCGAAAGCTCCGCGTTTCGCGCCTGGAGGCTCGCGACTTGGGCCATGAGGTTCGCGTTGTCCCGCTCGAGTCTGTCTTTCAGGGCGAAAAGTCGTTCTACGCCGTCTTCGAGGCGCGTCAGCGCGTCCATGAAAAATTATTAGCGCGTATCGACCGGGTTTTCAACCGTTCCCGCGAGCGTTGTTGTTCGCGCCTATAGCCGCGCCCGCGAGCGCGGTTTTTGGGGGAGCGGATTTTTTTTATTTTTAACCAGTTGCCAAATCTCGCGGAATTTATATAATACGGCGGGTTAGGAATAACAATTTCTCGCACCCGGAGGTTATAATGTCCCAATATCAGCCATCTACCGCTTCCGCTTCGTATTCGGCGGTCATATCCGCGTATATGCGGCAGGTGTACTTGTGGATGTCTATCGGCATGGTCATCACCGGTCTGGTCGCCTATTCCGTGGCCAATACGCCAGCCTTGCGCGCCGCCGTGCTCGGCAACTCGATTGTGATGATCGTCCTTATCGTGGCGCAGTTCGGACTCGTGATCGCGCTCTCGGCCGCGATTCACAAATTTTCGGCGTCGACCGCGACCTTCCTCTTCGCGCTCTATTCGGCTCTGACAGGAGCCACGGTCTCGTCGATTTTCCTTGTCTATTCCATGGGTTCCATCGCCTCGACCTTTATGGTGTCCGCGGGTATGTTCTTCGCCATGTCTCTCTATGGGACGATCACCAAGCGCGATCTGACCGGCCTTGGCAACTTCCTCTTCATGGGTCTGATTGGCATCATTATCGCCATGATCGTGAACGTTTTCCTCAAAAGCGGAACTATGAATCTCATTGTCTGTTGCCTGGGCGTCCTGATTTTCACAGGTCTCACGGCTTATGACACGCAACGCATTCGCGCTTTCGGAGCCGACGCGCCTCTGGACGATCCGTCCGCGATGCGTCGCGGGGCGATTCTCGGAGCGCTTACGCTGTATCTCGACTTCATCAATATGTTCCTCATGATGTTGCAGCTTTTCGGAGGCAACCGCGATTAAGGCGGTTCGCTCTCGTATATTTTAATCTTTGGCAAGGGCAGATTTTCTGCCCTTTTTAATTTCCGGCTACGACGTGAAAAAAACCGACAAGAACCAATCGCTCCCAATTTCCGTTTCCCCCGAGGAAGTATTTGAGTTAATCCGCAAGCAGAAACGTCCGTTGCGAACGGACAGTCTGTATCGCGTTCTTCATATACCTCGCCAGGCGAAACGCGCTCTCGCCGCNTCTCTGGACTCTCTCGTCGCCGACGGACGAATANTCCGGCTCCCGGGCGGCCTCTGGGCGNACGCCTCCTCTGTCAAGAAAATTACCGGACGTTTTCATAGCGCTTCGGGCGGAGGCCGGGTAATTCCTCTGAACGATCGAAACGGCGAAGAAATCGTTATCCCTCTCCAGCAGACTGGGGACGCNTGGCCAGGAGACGTCGTAAGCGTCGCGCTTCTTCCCGGATCGCAGGGAAAACAGGGAAAAGTTCTTGAAATTATCGAGCGGGAACGCAAGGAAATCACGGCCAGGATCGTAAAACGGCAAAAGAACTTTCTGGAATGCCGCTCGGCCGATCGGCGCCTAAAGGCGACCTTCAAGGTATTTATCGAAAATGGCGAACCNCTAAAAAACAAGCTGAAGACCGGCCTTCTCGTAGCGCTCAAGCCGGAGGAAAAGCTCGGGCCTGATCTCTGGCAAGCCTCTCTCGTCAACGTTTTTGGCGCGGAGGATCGGATTGGCGTTCAGGAAGATATCGTCAAGAGCAATTTTCAGGTTCCCGGGGAATTTCCGGCGCTCGCGAAAAAACAGGCCGAGGCTTTGCCGAAGCAACCATTGCCCGAAGAATTCGCGGAGCGCGAGGATTTGCGTCGTCTGCCCTTCGTCACCATAGACGGAGCGGACGCGAAGGACTTTGACGACGCGATTTTCGTCGAAAAGACAAAGGCCGGATGGATCCTTCGCGTCGCCATCGCCGACGTAAGCCACTACGTCTCCGTCGACAAGCGCGAGGGCAGCCTTGATTCCGAGGCTTTGAAACGCGGCAATTCCTGGTATTTCCCGACTTCCGTCGAGCCAATGCTTCCCGAAGCTCTTTCCAANGGTCTATGCAGTTTGCGCCCAGACGAGGACAGACTGGCCGCGATGGTCGAGGCGCCTTTCGACNTGTCAGGCAATCCCGGCAAGCCCCGCTTCGCCCTGATCGGAATGCGCTCGCAAGGGCGTCTGGTTTACGAAGACGTCGCCAGATTTTTCAAGGGAGAAAATCCGGAGTCGATTCCNGCGAAGCTCCGCGCTCCNCTTCGCGANGCCNANGNTCNTTATAAAGTTCTCGNTCGCAANCGGCGCGANAGAGGCTCCCTTGAATTTGAATTGCCCGAGCCAAAATATACCTTCGACGNAGAAGGGCGCCTTGCGAGCATGAAGACAGAGGGCGCGGACGACGCGCGGTCGCTTATCGAAGAATTCATGATCGCCGCCAACGAAGCGGTCGCCGCGTGGCTGGGCTCAAAGAAAATTCCCATCCTCTATCGATGCCATCCGGCGCCNGAAGACGCGAAAATCGAAAAATTGCTGGACACGCTGAAAGCGGGGGCTCTCGAAACTTTGCCAGCCGGAATCNAGAAAAAAGACCTGGCNGATCCCAGAACAATTCAGGCCATTCTCGAAAAGTCGAAGGGAACGCCCCAGGAATACGTCGTAAGCCGGATGTGTCTGCGCTCAATGTCGCAAGCGCGCTATCAGCCGGAAAACGTCGGCCATTTTGGTCTCGCGTCGCCCGACTATTGCCACTTNACTTCGCCTATTCGCCGTTATGCCGACTTGACGGTTCATCGNGCGCTAAAGGCGGGNCTCGGCCTCCCGCAACCAATCGTCGAAGACGCGGAGAAACTCGCGGCGATCGGAGAAGAACTTAACAAGACGGANCGACGCGCGATAGATTGCGAAAGAGAGATGGCCCGGCGTCTCGGNTGTCTGGCNCTGAAAAAGCGAGAGGGCGAAAAGTTCGAAGCCGTCATATCGGGCGTAACCGATTTTGGACTTTTCGCGGAGCTAAAAGACATTCCCGCCGAGGGAATGATCCGCCTCGAAAGTCTCGGAAACGACTGGTTTGAGCTGGATCAACGNACGCAGACCCTCGTCGGGCAACGTTCGGGCANGATATGGCGACTCGGGCAGAACGTCGAAGTNCGCGTAGCCTCCGTCGATCTGGATNGGCTCGAGATTCGTCTTGTTCCCACGCTTCCTCCCGATCTGGAAGCCAGATCCCCCCATAAAAAATCGACGCGNGCNAAACGCGGAGAAATTCCCGCGAACTCTCGNCGACCGCGTCGCGGCTCTCCTCCNCGTCAAGCCGGGCGCGAGCGCGAAAAGCTGCCCCGAGAGCGTCGCGGCGAAGGCCGCCCGCGCAAGCGCCGCCGTTAATGGGCTTTTTCCTTGGACGCCAAAAATTCGCGCTGGCGGCGCTCATTCTGGGAATCAGCGCCTTCCTCTCGCGAATAATGGGCCTCGTCCGCGACAAGATAATTTCCTGGCAATTCGGCGCGAGCGGCGAAGCGGATATGTATTTCGCCGCCTTCGTCGTGCCCGACGTCATAAATTACCTCCTGGCCGGCGGCTTCATGTCAATTACTCTCATCCCCCTGCTCGCCAAAGGTTTTGAGAAGGACGAAGCATCGGCTTGGCGTTTTTTTTCTTGCGTCGAACTCTGGATGTTTCTGGGCTCCCTGACTCTGACACTGATCTGCGAAATTTTCGCCCTTCCCCTCGCCCGCGCGACGGCTCCCGGCTTTTCCGAAGAGCGAGCGATCAGGCTCGCCTTCTTCACGCGTCTTATCCTGCCCGCGCAAGTATTTTTTCTCTCCGGCGCCTGCTTCACGGCGCTTCTATTCCTGCGCCGTCAATTCGCGATCCCCGCTCTGACGCCCCTCGTTTACAACGGAATGATCATAGTTTGCGGTCTCGCGTTTCCGTATTTTTCTTCGAATCCGGATTTCGGCATGACTGGCTATTGCCTTGGCGTTACGATCGGCGCCGCGCTCGGAGCCTTTTTGTTGCCGTTCCTGTGCGCCCGCAAAGAGCCAATGAGCTTTTCCCTGACGCTCTGGCATCCCCAAATGCTCCGTTTCCTCGCGATCGCCCTGCCGCTTATGCTTGGCCAGACTGTGGTCATGCTCGACGAGCAGTTTCTACGAGTTTTTGGGAGTATGCTCGACGAAGGCGCGGTGAGTCTGCTCAACTACGCTCGACGAGTATCGCAGACTCCAGTCGCGCTGATGGGACAGGCCATAGCCGTCGCCTCCTATCCCTTTCTGGCCAGTCTTCTGGCGCGAAACGATATAAAAAATTTCAACTCGACGCTTAACAAGGCTCTCCTGAACGGGGTCGAATTAATCCTCCCGCTGGCCTTGTATATGGCCGCGACCAGTCGCCCCATTCTGACGGTAATCTTCCAGGGCGGTCGCTTCGACGCGAGCGCGACCATAGCCTGCGAGCCGTTGACGCAAATCATGCTCTGCTTCGCGCCCTTCTGGATTATTTACATGGCACTGGTCAGAGGCTATTACGCGCGCGAAGACACGCTGACTCCGGCCATAACCGGAACAATCCTCGCGATCCTCTGCGTTCCGCTCTATTACTTCGCGGCTCTCCCCCTTGGCGCCTGGGCCATCGCCGCTGTCTCCGGCGCGGGTCTCTCCCTTTATACTGTCTGGCTCATGGGGATCTGGGCGTCGCGACATGGGGCCGACGCGTTTGAAAATCTTGGCTCGGCGCTTCTAAAATCGGCGACGGCTTCCGTTCCCGCCGCGCTCGTAACTTTCTTCGCCCTGCGCCGTCTTGAGAGCGCCTGGATTGGCAACTATTCCTTCCTGGCCGGTTGCCTGCTTTGCGCCGCCGGGTTGGCGATATTTTGCTTGATTTATTTTCCCCTCGCTGGTTTAATCGATCCGTCTCTAAACCGGAAAGTTTTCGGAGTATTAAGGCGCGCCGGGAGATCTTCGCGGAAAAACGACGCGCGTTAATGGAGGTTGCGACGGCGCGAAAAAATCGCCGTTTTTTAGCGCAAAATTCTTGCTCTCGCATGGAGGAATGGCATGAAAAAACTTTTCGTTCTTTTGGCGTTCGCGCTGATCGCGGCGCCGCTCTCGGCTCTGGCCTGGGAGCCTACGGGGGACGTGAACGTAATCGTCGCCTATAAAGCCGGCTCGGGCACGGACACAGGCGCCCGCGTTCTCGCTTCCGAAGCCGAAAAAAACATAGGCAAGACCCTGATTATCAATAACCTCCCCGGCGCGGATGGCAAAATCGGCTGGACGCAACTTGTCAACGCGAAGCCCGACGGCCAGACCATAGGCTTCATTAACTTGCCTACGTTCACAAGCCTTACGACCGAACCGGACGCCGCCTTCACGGTCGCCGACATTGTTCCCATCGCCAATCACCTGACGGAGACGGGAGTGGTGGTCGTGCCCGCAAGCAGCCCCTGGAAGACGATTCAGGATCTCGTGAACGCGGCGAAAGAAAAGCCCGATTATCGCGCCTCCACTAACGGCGTAAAGGCGTCCAACCATATCGCCGCCCAGCTTCTCGCCAAGAGCGGAGGATTCGATTACAAGGCTATTCCCTACGGCGGCACGGCCGATCAGCTTCTGGCCCTGCGCCAGGGCGAAGTCGACTTTTCATGCGCTAAAGTGGCCGACGTATTGCCTCTCGTCGGCGGCGAAAAGCCCGAATTG
>JAAUYY010000088.1 GCA_014804865.1 Desulfovibrio sp. | reverse complement strand
TATTATATTCGAGCTGCTTGAGTCTGCGCCTCTCTGTTTCGCTGATCGCCGCCCGCATGGAGGCGGTAACCATGTCGGCGTAAAGGATGACATGACCCGAAGAGTTTCTCGCGGCGCGACCAAAAGTCTGAATGAGGGAGCCGGTCGAACGCAAAAAACCCTCCTTGTCCGCGTCCAAAATACTGACCAGGGATACCTCGGGGATGTCGAGGCCCTCGCGCAGTAGATTAATGCCTATCAAGACCTCAAATTCGCCTCGGCGCAAGGCGCGAATTATCTGCAATCGTTCCAGAGTGTCTATATCGGAGTGCAAATATCTGGCTCGAACGCCCATATTGCAACAATATTCCGTCAAATCTTCGGCCATGCGCTTTGTGAGAGTCGTAACCAGAACTCTCTCGTTTTTGGAGACTCGCGCGCGACATTCCGAGAGCAAATCTTCCATTTGGCCTTTAACCGGTCTGATTTCCACTCTGGGATCGACGAGTCCGGTCGGTCGGATAATTTGTTCGGCGACTACTCCTTCGGATTGATCGAGCTCATATTTGGAGGGCGTGGCTGAGACGTAAACAACCTGATTAATTAATTTCTGAAATTCGTCAAATTGCAAAGGACGGTTATCTAGCGCGGAGGGCAAACGGAAACCGTAGTCGACGAGAGTCTGCTTGCGCGAGCGATCGCCCTTAAACATTCCTCCGATCTGCGGCACTGTGATATGCGATTCGTCGATGAACATCAAAAAATCGCGTGGAAAATAATTTAGAAGACAAGAAGGAGGCTCGCCCGCCTTGCGGCCATCCAGATGCCGCGTATAATTCTCTATCCCGTTGCAATAGCCAAGCTCTTCGAGCATCTCAAGGTCGAGTTGCGTCCTTTGCTCCAGTCTTTGGGCTTCGACAAGTTTGCCTTCGCTTTTAAACCATGCCAGTCGTTCGGCGAGTTCGTCGCGAATGTCGCTGGCCGCTCTCTTTAAATTGTCCTGGGCCGAGACGAAATGGCTTGCGGGATAAATAACAGTCTTGCCCACCTCGGCGAAAGCTTCTCCGGTAAGCGGATCTATCTCGCGCATCGAATCTATTTCGTCGCCGAAAAATTCGATTCGCAAAGCGCGCTCGTGATGGTAGGCGGGAATTATTTCCAGCGCGTCGCCTCTGACGCGAAACGTTCCCCGATGAAAATCGTAGTCGTTTCTCTCGTAATGCGTCTCGATCAATCTGGCCATTACGGAGTCCATAGAAACTTTCTGACCTATCTCGACGGGAATAACCATCTTCGCGTAATATTCTGGCGAGCCCAGTCCGTAGATACAGGAAACGCTGGCGACAATGATCACGTCCCGTCGCGTGAGCAGGGCATGGGTCGCCGCGTGCCGCAACTTGTCAATATTGTCATTAATATCGGAGTCTTTTTCTATATAAGTATCCGAGGACGGGACATAGGCTTCCGGCTGATAATAATCGTAATAACTGACAAAATATTCCACCGCGTTTTTGGGGAAGAGTTCTCGAAATTCGTTATAGAGTTGCGCGGCGAGAGTCTTGTTGGGAGCGAGGACAAGAGCCGGTCGATTGCACTGGGCGATGACATTGGCCATGCTGAAAGTCTTGCCCGATCCGGTAACGCCCAGCAGCGTCTGCGCCGGAACTCCCGCTTTCAGATTGTCCGCGAGGGTCGTTATTGCCTCCGGCTGATCGCCCATAGGCTTGTGATTTGACACGAGCTCAAAAGGAACCGAGGGGAAATCGGTCGCTAGAGGATTGGGTTTATATACGCCGTCGTTTAAATGCATACGCTCGGTAATCTTGAATTTTTAGTTTTAGTTAAAATCGCCGTCTTACCCGCTCGCGATTTTACAGCATAAGAAAAAATGATAAAAGTTCAAAGATGTAATTAAATCCGGTCAAACGTCTTCCGGGCGACGCCAGGCGCGTCGTTTCGTAAAGACGCGAGCCGAATCATTGACGGCATATTCGCCGAAAAAATAATTTTAAGAGCGCGATCGCGCGGAGGTTTTATGGATATTAATTTCGTTTCGTCAGGCGAAAATCGGGACGCGCCCAGACAATACCTGGCAGTCTGCTCGCTTCGCAATTTTAAAGGACATAAAAAAGTGGAAACACATTTATTCCGCGGCGGCTGGAAACCGGAAGAGGCGAAGGAAATCGCGCGTCTCGATCTGGTATCGGAGGATTCGCCATTGCCCGAAGAGTTGCGCGACAACATTTCGCGGGAGGCGACGCTCGAATGTCTATTAGAGACTTTTACGATCGACGAGGCGCGGGAGATCGCCGACTATCTTCGCGAAAGGTACGCGGATCAAATCGAACGGCTCGATATCTGTCCTATCGAACTCCCTCTGCCGTTGGGCATGACCGCTCTTGGACGAATACAGCCGACCGAAACATCGGGGTTCATAGAATTCGCCAAGGCGAAAAATTATCCGTTGGCTTTCGAATTGCGCGGTTATTATATGTTTCCCGAGAATTTTACAGATAGCAAAAAAGAGTAATCCAGAAGGGGACGCTAAAATCGAGAATCAGCGCGTGGATGATCGAAGGAAAGACCCATTTGTCGCCGGCGCTTCTCGCTATGGTCGGCAAAGTCGTGTCCATNGTCGACGCCCCGCCNGANGAGATAGCGGCCAGCGGNCCGAAGAAGCGGACGAGAAACGGAGCGAAAACAAGGGTAAAAAGTTCGCGCAANATATTGGAAATAAGACTAATTGTTCCCAGATCNGGCCCTTTGTATTGCGTAATGAAGATGGAAGAAAGCGAGTAGTAAGCGAAACCGGCGCCGACGGCAAGCGAGTCGAATATCGACAAAGGCGAAAGCAATGANCCGGCGATCGCGCCGATAAATGTTCCGAGGGTCGTCGCCAGNGGAATAAGCAAAACCGACGGATGAAGGGAACGAATAATTTCCGCCANATTTTTATTCGCGCCTATGGAAAGACCGACAAGGGCCATTAGAACCCATAGCGCGATCAAGGCTGGTTCGGGATCGGTTTTTATATCCGGGAGCAGNTCGAAAAACGCGCAAGCAAGACCAAGGACGAAGAAAAAGAGGATCTTTAGGCTATCCAGCATTATTTTTTCAGATATTTGAGNAGACNGCTTTTTTTCAGAATAATCTGCGCGAAAATTGATCCCGCGAGATAGCANNCGGTAAGAATCGCGGAGTATTTGCCAAGAGTCGGAAGTTTGGCCAGCAACTGTCGATCGGAGCCTATGGAGACGCCCATAAGAAATAATAAAGCCATGATCGCGACAAGCGCGCAACGATTAAGGATTTTTACGGAAAGTCGGGAGCGGACGAGGCGTCCGACGATTACTCCCGCGCACATTATGGCGAGCGCTATGTACATGCGAACTTGTCCAAATTACCGACGGACGAAACGACGCAAGGCGTCGCGCAAATAGACGAGACTTTCATTATAATAAGGCGAGTCGTTTTCCGAGAGAACGTTTATGTCTCGAAGGATCCAGACAAACAGATCGCCGCGCATCCATGAAACGAGTGGACGCAATCTCTTTTCAGGAAATAAAATTCCGCCGACAGGGGAGCCAAAGACAAGCAATCCCCTGCAATTCAATATTCNCAAACTGGAAAAAAAATAATCGGCTACGAAATTTTCCGCGTTCCAGACGCCGGGAGCGGGGGGCAAAAATGTATGGGTTCCGGGCGGATGGCCAAGATCCTTGAGTATTCGCGCGATAAAATTTTTCCTGGCCGCGAATCGCTTTTTTTCGTCTTCGGATAAAACGATCGAAGAAGAGGCGAGATCGGCTCCTAACTCCGGATAAGTCCAGGCGATTGTCCCTTTATTTATCTTTTTTAGCAAAGCTCGCCAGGCGTCCGGCATTGATTCCAGCGAAACAAAAGATCNCGGAGCGGGTTTAGCGGCCACAGGNGGCGCGGTTGCGGGGCGAGTTTTTTCCGGGGAGGGTCGAGTCGCGGGCGCGGGTCGAGCGAACCGCCTTTTATTTTCATTCGCGGGCGGGGGAGAAGGACGCTCCGCGACGGATGGCTCTGGCAGACCGTCGGGATAAAATAAATATTTTAACCCCGCGTTTTTCCAAAGCGCGGCTTCCGAATTTAAATCCGCAAAAGCCATGAACATAGCTCCCAGGCGATGTCGGCCTTTGGTCTCTGGCTCCAGCGCTCGGTCTTTCCATGCTTATCGATGGCGACAATAGCCGCTTCGTCAGCGCCAAACGCTCCGCCCTCCATATTTACGCGATTGGCCGCGACGAGATCCATATTTTTATGGCGCAATTTTTCCATGGCCAGCGGCGTAAGCTCTTCGCTATTTTCGACTATCTGCGCCGCGAAGCCGAGTATTTNTTGACGAGGGGATTTTTTTGAAGACAGCGAACCGAGAACATCGACGGCGGGGGAAATTTTGATCGCGACGGGAGCGCTTCCTTTCGCGACTTTTCTATTTTTTAATTCGCCGGTCGACTCCGGAACAAAATCGCAAACAGCCGCGACGAACATTCCGCAATCGATGTCTTGCCAAATCTTCCGCGATTCCTCCGCCATTTCGGAAGCCGAGATAACGGAGATCGAGCGAATCGAGGATGGCAGATAGATATCNACTCCNGGTCCGACAATAGCCGTNACCTCCGCGCCTCGCAGCCACGCGGCTGTCGCCAGCGCCGCGCCCATATTTCCGCTCGACGGATTGCTGATAAATCGAACGCCGTCCCAGTATTCCCGCGTCGGCCCCATGGTAACCAAAACTTTTANACCTTCGAAGTCTCGCGGCGAAAGCGCCTTGAGNACGGCTAAAAATATCTCGTCAAGAGCGGCTANCCGACCTTCGCCCTGATCTCCGCAAGCNGCCTCGCCTTTTTNGGGCGGAATTACAATAACGCCTCTCGAATTAAGTTTGNCTATATTGTCTCGCGTCGCCGGATTTTTATACATAAGCGGATTCATCGCGGGCGCGACAAGGACGGNATTATCGAAAGCGAGAAGCTGGCACGAAAGCGCGTCGTCGGCGATTCCGCCGNCCATTTTCGCCAGNATGTTGGCGGAAGCGGGCGAAACGAGAAAGACTCCTCCCTCATGCCCCGGCTCAAGATGCGCGAACGGATCCGCGTCTTCGAATAGATCGTCGTAAACTCGCGCGGCTCCAAGGGATTTAAATAGAAGGGGAGAGAGAAATTTTTTGNCTGNAGCGGTAAGGGTCGCCGAAACGGAAATATCGAGNTTGCGAAAGGCGCGGAGAAGCTCGAGCGTCTTATAGCAGGCTATCGAGCCGCAAACGCCAAGATGAACTTTTTTATGGGCGAACACCCGCGAAAGCGCGAAGGGATTATTGACGATGGCGCTCATAAGTCGCGCTCCTCGCCGCCCCAGGTTTCTTCTTTTCGCGCGGGAATTTCCTCGATTGAGCCATATTCTTCGCCTTCGATTGAGTTCATCCCCTCGTTCTCGGGAAGCGGGCGCGGAGCGAGATCGGCGCCGTCGGGCAGCGACGTTCCCGTCCATATTTCCATTATCGTCATTACGCCCTGCTTGCGAAAAAGGATCGCGGCGAGTCTGTCGCCTTTAGAGTAAATATACAGTTGACGATTGGACGAGCGGAGAGAAAGACGCAATTGCCAGCCGTCATTCTTTAAAGTATTGTGCATGGTCAACGCGGCGGCGGCAGGTTCCATTGTTCCTCTATAAGTCTCGAGACTTCCGCTTTCGCCCTCGCTATAACTATGAGACGGATAATACTGCATTCCGGCGGGAAGCGGACAATGGAGAGACTGGCTTATGCCCGCGTTTACGCCGCCGGTAAGAGGATCGCGATTGTAAAGGGACTCCAATCCCGCGCATGCGGAAAGAGTCGCGCAAATCGCGGCGCAGATAGCGAGAATCGCGTATTTTTTCATAATTAATTAGAAATTCCGGACGGTTGAGGTTGCGATTTTTTACATATTACTCTTCGAGACTTCCATCCGCAAGATCGGCGCGAACGCCTCGCTATCTTTGGTCGACGAATAGATAATGAATCGAGATTTTCTTCTGGCCTCTTACGATTACGAATTGCCGGAAAAACTTATAGCCCAATATCCTCCCGCCAACGCGGGCGATTCGCGTTTAATGCTTGTTTCCAAAGATCCTGATCAAAACGATTCTTTCCCGGAGGGGGTTTTCGCCGATCTTGCGCGTTTTCTGCCTGAAAACGCGTTGTTAGTCGCGAACAACTCTCGAGTAACGCCCGCGCGAACGATCTGGCGCGATCCTGACGGCGGGAAGCGCGAATTTCTATTGCTTACGCCTCCCGCGTTAATAGACGAAAATAACGGCGTCGCCGAATGTCTATTAAAACCGGCGAGAAAATTCGGAAAGGGCAAAAAATTTTCGCCTTTTCCTGGCGCGGAATGCGAGGTTTTGAATGAAGGAGAGTACGGAAAACGCGAAATACGCGTTTCTTGCGACGGGAATCTGGACGCGCTCCTGGAAAAATATGGCTCCATTCCGCTTCCGCCCTATATAAAGCGAGCTTCCGACCAAAGCGACGCCATTCGATATCAGACCGTCTGGGCGTCGCGCCGCGGATCCATCGCGGCGCCTACCGCCGGACTGCATTTTAACGAAGACATCCTCTCATCCCTGGGCGACAGGGGAATAGAAAGGGTAGAAGTTACTCTCCATGTCGGCTATGGCACATTCAGCCCAGCGCGTTGCGACAATATAAAAAAGCACGTCATGCATCCTGAGTACGCGGAAATTGGGCGCGAAGCCGCGGCAAAAATTAATCGCGCGAAAGAGGAAAAAAGACCTGTAATCGCGATTGGAACGACATCCCTGCGCGTTCTCGAAGGCGTCGCCGCTTCTAGGGGCAAACTGGAAGAATTCGGAGGATGGATCAATCTCTTCGTTTACCCCGGCTTTCAATTCAGGATAATCGACGGTTTAATAACCAATTTCCATCTCCCAAAGTCGACCTTGCTCATGCTGGCGGCGGCCCTGGCTGGCAGGGAGAAAATTCTCGCGGCCTACAAGGAAGCCATACGAAGGGAATATCGATTTTTTTCATACGGCGACGCCATGTTAATTTATTGAAGCCTGGAGAAAAAATTGAATCAGTCAAAATTAATAGTCGTCAAATTCGGCGGTCACGCCATGGACGTGGCGGGACTTCGCGAAGCGTTCTTCGCGAATCTTCGCGAATTGACCGAAGAGGGCATGAAATTTGTCATTGTCCACGGCGGCGGACCAAAGATAAATAATTTATTAAAAAGACTCGATATAAAAAGTTCCTTTATTCGCGGCCTTCGCGTTACCGACGAACAGACTCTGGAAGCCGTTGAAATGGCTCTCTGCGGTCAGGTTAACAAGGAGCTCGTTCGCGACCTTTCTTCGTTGGGGCTGAAGCCCGTAGGAATATCCGGCGAAGACGCGAATCTTTTAATAGCTTCGCAAATTGATCCGGAGTTGGGACGCGTCGGCAAGATTGAACGCGTCGACATCGGCCTCGTTTCATGTTTATTAAATAACGACTATCTCCCTGTCGTCTCGCCTCTGGCCCTCGATGAAAAGGGCGACCTCTTGAACGTAAACGCCGACGTCGCCGCCGGTGCGATCGCGGCCGCTTTGAAGGCCGATTATTTTATACTTGTTTCTGACGTTCCAGGGGTTTTGGACAAGGACGGTCGTCTTTTTTCATATCTCAAAAAATCCGCCATCGAAGAATTGATCGCGTCGGGGGTCATTAACGGAGGTATGATCCCAAAAGTCGAAGCCTGTCTGGAATCTCGCGAAAAAGGCTGCGAAAAAGCCTTCCTCCTCGATGGACGCAAAGAAAACAGTCTAAAGGATTATTTGAGAAATTTCGAAATGGCGGGAACGG
>JAAUYY010000087.1 GCA_014804865.1 Desulfovibrio sp. | reverse complement strand
ATGATGAAGATAATAACGACAAGATCCATGGGCACGGTCGACGCCCATACATTCGGATTGCTAACGCGTCTCCAGAGAAGTATGCCGAGGCCAATCAATACGGCGGGCGCCAGAATCATGCCCGCGACGCCGGCGACAACCGTATGGACGGAAACGCTAAAGCCAACGGCTTCGAGAAGCTTCAGCGGGATAAGGAGTCCTATGATATGGCCGAAAAATACGAAGATTATGGCGTAGTGAAATATGAACGAGCCTGTGAGCAACGATTTTTTCGCGAAAAGATTGCTCGATCGGGCGTTCCATTCCCCGGGCGTCCCAACATAGCGTATGCCGAGCCCCAGCGTCATGATAACGAGGCATATATATGGATATACGCCGAAAAAGAACAGATCCATTATTATCTCCCCTTTCGCCAAGAGCGACTGTTTTAGAGGATATTCAAGAAATGAGACAAATCGCGGAACGAATCCGGTTATCCCCGACCGTTTCTCTTTTTTACGCCTTCAGTCCTTGCGACGAGCTCGACTGGCGCTTCCTCCGGCTCGGGATTGGCCATGGGCCTGCGCGTGGGATCGGGGCGAGTTCGCGGTTTCAATAACTCCGGATACTCCGTGCGCAAAGGCCCGATAAGAGTTTCCAGCAAGGTCGCGTAGGGACTGTTTAATTCTTTCAGACGCCCGACGAGACCATGCAACTCGGCCCCGAAGCCGTCGAGCAGAGCCTCGATAGCCCAGTCTTCGGCGATCGCCATGAACTCCAGCATTCGCGGCAGATAATCGGGCATCGCGCCCGACACGGTCGGCTCGAAGCCGGCCGCTCTATATAATCCGTTCAGCGCGGCCATCGCCTTGCCCTGCCCTCTGTCGTTGCCATATCGATGCCAGGCCATATGCATGCTGGCCGCCGGATCATGATCAAAGATCGCGACATAATCTTCTCTGGCGCGTCTGGGCTCCATTCCCCGGAGCTGATCGATGAACTCGATTACCTTGCCTGTACGCGCGTCGCGTTCTTCTCGCTCCAGCGCGCTCCGGATCCGATTCGCGATTTCAAAGAAATCGTCGTCCGGATATTCGAGCAGATCCGCTCCTAGCGCCAGAAAAGATCTGTCCGCTTCGGTCATGAAAGCGGCTCCGGATAACCGATCTTGCCTTTAAGATCGTCCACATTATCCGCGTATTCGCGTTGGGAAGTCGGCACGGCGAATCTTTCATCAAATCGGGCGATAGCGAGCATCCTATACATGGCCCGCGCCGTTTCCGGCGAGAGACCGACGGCTTCGAGCGCCGCTATATCGGAGTCTGTAGGCTGCGCCGACGACGAGCCCCAAGCGTCCGCGGCGAAGTCGTCCTGACCGGCTGGCTTCGTCCCTGTCTCGTCGAGCGCGGCGTTTTCCGCGAATCTCTGCGAACGCATGAAGGCGCGCATCGCAAGGAGTCTCCCGAGCGCTCCGCGCACAGGTTTCTCGTCGCCGGCAGCGAGAAGATTGGCCAGGTATTTCAAGGGGATGCGCATATTGTCAAGCTGATCGCCGGATTTTACTCCTCCGGAGACAAGCGGGCTCATGGGCGGCACATACCAGACCATTGGCAAGGTGCGAAACTCGGGATGAAGCGGCAAAGCGACTTTCCATTCGCTTACGAGCTTGTAAATCGGCGATTTCTTCGCCGCTTCCAGGAAATGATCCGACACGCCGTCTTCGCTCGCCTTGGCGAGAATGTCCGGATCATGCGGATTCAGGAAGACGGCTAATTGCGATTCGTACACATCCGCGGCGTTTGGGGCGGACGCGGCTTCCTTTACCTTGTCGGCGTCATAGAGCATTACGCCGACGTAGCGTATGCGACCGGGACAAGACTGGGCGCAGAGCGTCGGATGCCCCGCCTCGATGCGCGGATAGCAGAATATGCATTTTTCGGAACGATGCGTCTTCCAGTTGAGATAGACCTTTTTATAAGGACAGGCCGACATACACATGCGCCAGCTCCGGCATCGCGTCTGATCGGCGAGCACTATGCCGTCCTCTTCCCTTTTATAGAGCGCTCCCGACGGACAGGAGGCTACGCAGGCCGGATGCAGACAGTGTTCGCAGATTCGCGGCAGATGGAACATAAAGACAGACTTGAACTGCAACCACGCCTTAGCCTGCATTCCCCTGAAGTTGACATCCTCGAGACCGGTAACGTTTACTCCAGCGAGATCGTCTTCCCAGTTCGGGCCCCACTCCACTTTCATGGGCTCGCCGGTGATCGCGGAGCGCGGCCCTACGGCTGGCTGTCTTTCCTGCGCCGGAGCTTCGGTCAAATACTTGTAATTGTAATTCCAGGGCTCGT
Source organism: Desulfovibrio sp. (assembly GCA_014804865.1). The sequence goes on along the minus strand of JAAUYY010000087.1, from coordinate 9,699 downwards.
AATAGTCCTCTATGGCCGGGAGGTTGGAATTGCCAAAAATCTTCAGAAAGCGATCGATCTTGCCGCCGCTTCTCAATTTTGGCTCTCCCTGCTCCAGCTCCCAGCCGCCGCGCCAGATCTTCTGATCTTCCCAGCGCTTGGGATAGCCGATTCCCGGCTTTGTCTCCACGTTATTAAACCAGATATATTCGGAGCCAGCCGGAGTAGTCCAGGCGTTTTTGCAGGGGATGGCGCATGTGTGGCAAGCCAGGCACTTGTCGAGATTCATCACCATCGCCATTTGGGCTTTAATTTTCATCGAACACCACCTTTCCCGCTTTGCGAACCAGGATTATTTCGTCGCGCTGACATCCCGTCGGGCCGTAATAGTTGAACGAGTAGCTTAATTGTCCATAGCCGCCGAGCATTTGCGTGGGCTTGACGAGAGCGCGGGTCAGGCTGTTATGCGTTCCGCCGCGATGCCCGGAGATCGACGACATGGGAATGTTTATAAGTCTTTCCTGCGCGTGATGGATAAAGGTCTTGCCCCTTGGCAACCTATGCGTGACGACGGCGCGTCCGACAAACACGCCGTTGGCGTTGTAGCATTCGAGCCATTCGTTGTCCGCGATGCCCGCGGAGGCCGCGTCCTCGTCGTTGAGCCAGACTTCGCCGCCACCGCGCGACAATACGCGCATCGTATGCACATCCGAGTAACTGGAGTGAATCGACCATTTACTATGCACGGAAAGGAAATTCAGGACAAGCTCGTTCGACCCGCGCTTTATGCCCTTTCCGCTAATTTCGCCAATTTCGGCGAGCGCCAGAGGCGGCCGATAAGTGGGAAGAGCCTCGCCCAGACCGCGCGTCCACTCGTGATCGAGATAGAAATGTTGCCTGCCCGACAAGGTGCGAAACGGCACAAGCCGCTCGACATTCGTCTGGAAGGCTGCGTAAGTCCGTCCATGCGCCTCTATGCCGCTCCATTCCGGAGCGGTAAAGCCTACGGCGGGACGAGACGTTACCGACTGGAATGTTAAATGAACGCCCTCTATCGGCTTTGAAAGATCCGCGAGTTGCTGGCCGGTCTTTTCCTCTATTTCCTTCCACGATCTGACGCTTACCGGGCCGTTCGTTTCGGGCGAGAGGGTAAGCACCACTTCGCAGGCGTCGCGACCGCAGGACAGTCTCGGCATGCCTTTGGTCAGGCCCTCTTCCTCGACGATTCCCAGTATATTCTTCAGAACTTCGTATTCGCGCGCGCAATTCCATTTTACGCCCTTCGTGCCAACGCCCCGCTCTTTGGTTACATTGGGCCCCAAAGCGGAATACATTTTATAGACGTTGGCGTAATCGCGCTCGAGCACATGAAGATTGAACATGGTCTTGCCAGGGATCGGCTCGACTTCTCCTTTTGTCCAGTCTTTGACCATTCCGTAAGGTTGCGCTATTTCGTCCGGCTGATCATGCTCGAGCGCGGTCGCGACAAGATCCTTGCGCGTTCCCAGATGTTTCGCGGCCAGCTCCGAAAAGCGACGGGCGATCAGATCAAAGGTATCCCAGTTGTCTTTCGCCTCCCAGGCGGGATCCACGACTCGCGTGAAGGGATGAATGAACGGATGCATATCCGTCGAGTTCAGATCGTTATATTCGTACCAATGCGCCGACGGCAACACGATATCCGCGTACACGCCGGTCGTATTCATGCGAATATCGGCGATGACCATGAGATCGAGCTTGCCCTGTTCCATGGGCTCGCCCGCGTCAAATTCCTTCACGTCGCGATCGGAGCGCTCCGAGAGAAACGAATGGGTCGTGCCAAGCAGATAGCGCAGGAAATATTCGTGCCCTTTTACGTTTGATCCCAGCGGATTCGCGCGCCAGAACATCATGATCTTCGGCGTGTTTGTCTCCTCGTCGGGATGCTGGATAGCCATCTCGATAGTCTTATCCTTGAGTCCCTTTACCGCGTAATCGATGATTTCCTCGTTTGTCTTCGCGCCCGCTTTCTCGGCTTCCGCGCAAATATCCAGGGAATTTTGTTTAAATTGCGGATAATAGGGCATCCAGCCAAGACGCGCGGCGATGACGTTGCAATCGGCCGGATGCGCCGGAAGAACGCCTCGCGTCGGCTCCGGAGACATGGATTCTATGTTCAACAACTCATGCCGCCACGAATCCGTCGCCCAGTAATAGAAAGTCGTTCCCTGAGCGCGTCTGGCCGGCCCCATCCAGTCCGAGCCGGTCGTAACAGTCGCCCAGCCGGCCTGGGGTCGCACTTTTTCCTGGCCGACGTAATGCGCCCAGCCGCCGCCGGAGACGCCGTGACATCCGCAAAGGCTCCCCATGGAAATAATGGCGCGATAACAGTTGTCGTTATTGTACCAGTGATTAATGCCCGCGCCCATGATAATCATGGAGCGTCCCCTGGTCTTCTCGGCGTTTTCCGCGAATTCCCGGGCGACGCGCTCGGCGTCCTCGCGAGCGACCTTCGTAATCGATTCCTGCCAGGCTGGCGTGGGATAGACTGGATCGTCGTAATTTTTCGCCGGTTGGCCGCCATGTCCGCGATCGAGGAAGAGACTGCCCGCGAAAATGTCAAATACTGTCGTAACAGCCTTGCGCTCGCCGTTTATTTCCATATAACGGACTGGAATGGCGTTCGCGCGCATTTTTGGCGACTGATTATAGACGAATTCCGGAAATTGGACTTCGACCCACTCTACGTCGCCGAGCTCTTCCATACTTAAGGCTGGATCCAGCTCTTCGTTGTCGTAGCAATCCTTCATCTCCAGATTCCACGTGCCTTTTTCGCCGTATCTGGAGCCTATGGAACCCATTGGAGCCGCCGGAGCTCCCCGTTTTTTGTCAAATACCAGCAACTTCCATTCGGGATTGTTGCCCCCGCGTCCAATGTCCGTCGCCCTGAGACAACGACCGGGCAGAAGCGCCCCGTCCTTTTCGTCCAGCATCAGCAGGAAAGGCAGATCCGTAAAACGGCGAACATAGTCGTTAAAATAGGGCGCAGTCCGATCGAGGAAAAATTCCTTGACGATGACGTGACTCATGGACATCGCGAGAGCGCCGTCCGTTCCGGCCTCGATGGCAAGCCATGTGTCGGCGAATTTAGTAAAATCCGCGTAATCGGGAGAGACCGCGACTACCTTGGTTCCCTGATAGCGCGTCTCCGTGTAAAAATGGGCGTCTGGCGTGCGTGTCTGCGGCAGATTGCTGCCCCAGGATATGAGATAACCCGCGTTATACCAGTCCGCGCTCTCGCAGACGTCCGTCTGCTCGCCCCAGACCTGCGGCGACGCCGGAGGAAGATCGCAATACCAGTCGTAAAAACTGATCATGGGAGCGCCGATCAGCGAGAAAAAGCGGGCGCCGGACGCGAAGCTCACCATCGACATCGCGGGCAGAGGCGTGAAGCCGAACACCCGATCCGGGCCGTACTTCTTGATTGTATAAATCAGGGAGGCGCTGATCATATCTACGGCTTCGTCCCAGGAGAAACGCTCGAAGCCTCCGTGCCCGCGGGCTTTCTGATATTTACTTCTTTTCGCGGGATTCTCGACGATGGATCCCCACGCGAGAACCGGATCGCCCTTTTCCTTCAGAGCCTCTTTCCACATGCCGAGCAATTCGCCGCGTATGTAGGGATAACGAACGCGCAACGGACTATAGACATACCAGGAAGCGCTCGCGCCTCTTGGACACCCGCGAGGCTCGTAGTCGGGGAAGTCGGGATGGGGAGTCGGGTAATCTGTGTCTTGCGCTTCCCAGACGACGACGCCATCCTTGGCGAACACCTGCCAGCGGCACGAGCCAGTGCAGTTGACGCCGTGCGTAGAGGGCGCGACCTTGTCATGCGCCCAGCGACCGCGATAGAAAGACTCCCAGTTCCGACCGCCGCGCAATGTCCCGTATTCCTTCTTGTCGCCAAGATCGGACGCGAGAGCCTCGGTTCGCTCCTTAAAATGGCGCAGAGTCCTGGAATAGTATTCTAGCATGAATTTCCCCTTGCCATAAGTATGGGTGTTATAAAATTGATCGCGGATATAAAAATGGGAAAGTCGCTCGACATTTTTCCGACGCGCGACCGCCCGCTTTCAATTTTTCCGATAGTCCCTTTTTTGTCAATAGCCTATAGACAATGACAATAATCAAAAAAATACGGGGATCGCTCCCCGTAGCAAAAGAATACTTAAATTCTCGCCGACTTTATCGTCCTACTCGTCCCTTTCCGGCTTCAGGGGAACGGGATGGGTAAGACCAATAATCCAGTATCTCTCCATGACGCCGCAACCGAGGGCGATCGCGGCCGCGAGCAGGAGGCCAATCGGCCCGCAAAAAGCGAGAATAAAGGCGAGAACGCCGCCGACGATATAGAGAGTCCATCCGACAAACTTGTTCTCGGCGCCATGAACCAGACGAGCGCGTGGCTTTACATCGACCCAGAGCAGGGCGAACGTTACGCAACGCGCGCAGAGCAAAATAATATAGGGAATCGTAAGAAAGGCGCTAGCCGGCCCGCGCGAGAAAAAGAGAGCTAAAAGGATATAGACAGAAAGTCCCATCAGCAGGGAATCGGAGACCATGAAAGGAGTAAGCCAGCGGCCGTTTTTCACGCCTGGTTGCGAGGAACAACTGAATACGACGCCTTTGTAACAAATGACGACAACCGCGCCCAGGGCGGCGAGAACGGTCGCGACGCGGATTAGAACATAGAGGTAATAATAGCAAAGGCTGGCCGTATTGGCGCACCCCGCGCCTATCCAGGACAATACCGCGGCGATAAAGGCGAATATGGAAAACGAAACAAGTCCCCAGACGCCGACGGAAAGCGGCGAAGTAAAGCGCATAACGCGCAGGGAGTTTATGAAGCGTTTCGGATCTCCCAGATCGCTGATAAGAATGAACAGATCGACGATCACGAGCATAAAGGCGGCGGTCAGGGCGACGGGCAGGAGATTCGCAAAGATCCGCGAGCCGAAGAGCCAGACAATCGCCGTTACGAGCATCGTTCCCGCGGCCAGATTGTTGAAGAAAGCGTCCCAGACGATGAGATTATGCCAGTCGGGGAAATGCTGCGTCTGCCGATATTGATACGGGGACGGTTTCCCCTTTATCCAGGCTGTATTTTTAGGCATTTTTTTCTCCTTTACAGGCAGGCCGCGATCGCGCAAGCGCAGATTGCCAGGGTCGCCGCGGCGCGGAAATAGTCGCCGATCATATATTTTACCGGAGTAACCGGCTCCCCGGGCAGACCATAGACTTCCGGTTTATCCATGAGCAGATAGAAGGAATTGAGAGCGGAATACTCGGCGAAAGGCTCGACGCCGTAAAGGCGCGCGTTCTCGTATCCCTGCTTATGGAGGAAATCCAGCCTTTGACGGGCCGCGTCGATCATCGCGTCGCGCAGGCCAAAATGGATCGCGCCCGTGGGACAGGCGAGCGCGCAAGCGGGCGTAAGCCCGTCGCGCATTCTGTCGTAACATTCGGCGCATTTCATCGAATGCCCAGTCTCGGGACTTATTTGCGGCACGCCGAAAGGACATGCGGCGACGCACATTCCGCATCCCATGCAGATGTCAGTCTGATAATAAACGCCGCCAAATTCGTTGCGCATGATCGCGCCGGTCGGACAGGCTTCATGGCAGGGCGATTCCTTGCAGTGCTTGCACTGATCAGACTGAAAGAGCCATTCGCCTTCCTTTTTTTCCTTTAGCAAAATATGGATATTCTCCGGGGCGGGCCGATTTCTCTCGTTTTTTTCGGGGAAACGCTCGATGAATTTCACATGGCGCCAGTTATTGGCGGACAGATCGAAGGTATTGTCGTAACTGTCGCCGGACCATTTCACGCCGTCGATTTTAAGCTGGTTCCATTGCTTGCAAGCCACTTCGCAAGATTTGCACCCGATGCAGACGGACGTGTCCGTGTAGAAGGCGTACTCGCCGGGCGATTCGCGAGGAGGATAGCGTTTAAAAAGGGCGTAACAGGGATCAATTTCCGCNGGTTTGCTGATATCGTCCTCGGGATAGGCNCTNTTTTTCAGCTTGAATATATTTAANGGATTCTGGCTCATTTAATTTCTCCCTTCCGGTTGCGAGGCCCACGGCGTATCCGGGATAGGCTTGTCCATTGTTTGCGGGAACTTTACCGGCTCGCATTTGAACTTTTCGGCCTTCGCCTCGTCGCCTTTGGCCACATGCACCGCGAAGCCTTTGGACGCCGGTATCAAGCCCTCGGGAGACATGGTCGCCGGACTTAAGTCGTTGGTTATGGAATCGCAGACTATGCCCTTGTAACCGGAATTGACAAAGCTGCCTATGACTGCGCCCGGCTTGCCGTCGACTTCGCCTATGCGAATGCGCGGAGTTACCAGCGCGCGAACCTGGAGCTCTGTCCTCGCGCTTTTAATTGAGAGGTACATACCCGACTGGATGCCTGTGGATTCGGCGAGCTCCGGCGTAATCTCGACGAAAGTCCGCGGCTGTAATTGAACAAGCCAGGGAATGTGTCTTGTCATTGAACCGGAGAGCCAATGCTCGACCATATGGTAAGTGGTCATGACTACGGGATAGGCGGGATCGCCCTGGGGCGCGAGCTTGTTGCGCGGATCCTGAATGATGATCGTGCCCGGATCGATGCCCTGCTCCCAGAGGGGATTCTTGTAAGGCGATTCCGTTGGCTCGTAGAACACTGGCAACGGGCCGTCCTTCATGCCATAAGGCGCGAAGATCCACGCCTTGCCGTCGGTGTGAACGCCGAACGGATCCTTGCCGCTTAAGGCGGCGTCGCCCCTCGCTCCCGCGGGCGGCTCGTAACTCGGAGGCTTCGTAGCGTCAAACTGCGGCGTGTCGTAGCCAACCCAGCGTTTGAGCGCCTCGTCCCACCAGATCAGCTTCTTCCTCTCCGACCAGGGCTTGCCATCCGGATCGGCCGAGCATCGATTATAGAGCACGCGACTATTAGTCGGCCACGCGTATCTGTATTCGGGGTCGATAGAATGATTTACATAGCCGCTCTCCGCGCGCTGGGACAGATTTACGCCTTCCTTATTGACGAAACCGGAGTAGAGTCGACATCCGCAAACGGTAGAGCCGTCGTCTTTGAGCTCGCCCGCGCCCTGACATGGAATCTTCGTATCGACGTGATAGCCGTTCATTTCCAGCGCGACTTTCTCATTGTCGACGTCGCCCGGAACGGGATTTAGTCCCGGAAATTCCCTGCTATTCGGCGAGGGATCGTAATCCCAGGTAAGAGCGTTCAGCCCGGCGTCGCGCGGAAGTCCCGATTCCTCCGCCATCTTTTTAAGTCGTTTGCCTAGCTGGTAAATCCACCATCCGTCCGTTCTGGCGTCGCCCGGCGCTTTTTTACAACGTTGATGCCATTGAATAAGTCTTTCAGTATTTGTCACGGAACCGGCGGACTCGAGTCCCGCCGCGGCGGGCAAAAGAAAGACTTCCGTCTTGCACTGGCTGATCGCTTCCGGATCCGTCGGATCAGCGTACCAGACTGAAGAAGTTTCCGTGTCAAAGAGATCGCAGACCGCGAGCCATTTCAAATTTCGCAGGGCGTCGCGACTCCATCCCGTATTGGGATTGGTAACGGCCATATTCTGACCAAAGACGAGCATGCCGTCGACTTCGCCGCGCAAGGTTCTTTCCATGGTAATCGTCAGGGATTCGTCGGCGGAAATCTTGGGCAACCACTGATAGCCGTATTCATTTTCGGAAGTAGCCTTGTCGCCGTACCAGGCCTTTAGCAAGCTTACCATGTAATTGGGCAAGCTGGCCCAGGATCCTCGGGTCGTCTCCAGTTGCCACATACCGCGCGTCTTGTCGCGGGCGTCGCCGTAGGCGTGACCGTTCTTCAGATAATCGGCCAAAGTCGCCTGGCCGGGATCGCCATGGGGCATGGGGATATAATTGGGGAGCGCGTTAAACAAGGTCGGAACGTCCGTCGCGCCCTGCACATTGGAATGACCGCGCAGGGCGAGAATGCCGCCGCCCGGACGCCCAATATTGCCGAGCAGGAGCTGGAGAATGGCCAGGGAACGGATTATCTGCGCGCCGCTCGCGTGCTGGGTAAAACCCGTCGCGTAGCAGACGGCGGTCGTGCGCTCGCGACCGGAATTGCGGGCCATAAATTCGGCGGTTTTAATAATATCNGCCGGACGACATCCGCATATGGACGCGACTTTTTCCGGAGTATAGGGAGCGACCTGTTTCTTCAGCAACTGAAAAACGCAGTTGGGATCCTGCAAGGTCGGATCCGTCTTCGGCTGTAAATAATTGCCCTCGGCGTCGAGTTCGTACTGATATTCCCAGGAATCAAGGTCGCCGGTATAGGCGTTCGCCTCGGGATCCCATCCATTAAACACGCCGGTAACGTCGTTAAAATGGAATTTGGGATTAATAAGAGTCGCGGCGTTTGTGTAATTTATGACATAATCATGGAACCACAAATTCCGCTCAATAATATAGCGGATGATCGCGCAAATAAAAGCGACGTCGGTCGCCGGACGAATCGGGATATGNTGATCGCAGGCGGCGGTCGTTCTCGTGTAGCGCGGATCGATGTGCATGGTAACCGCGCCTTTTTCTCTCGCGGCCTGAACCCAGTGAAACGCTACAGGATGGGCCTCGGCCATATTCGAACCCATTATTATAATACAGTCGCTATAAACCAGATCGCGAGGAGGATTGGTGCACGCGCCGAAGCCAAAACTCGGGCCAAGAGCGGCGACGGTCGTCGAATGGCAATATCTGGCTGTGTTCTCGACTGGCAGGATGCCAAGGCCGCCGGTCATCAGCTTGCGGAAGAGGTAACACTCCTCGTTGTCGTTGGCCGAACCGCCNATAAAGCCGATATTCGATACCTGATTTACGGCGATTCCCGAAGAATCCTTTTCTACAAAACCCTTGGCGCGCGTATCCCAGATCCTCCTGGCCAGAGTGTCGAGGATCCAGTCAAGGGATTTTTCTTCCCATTTATCCGCTCCCGGCGCGCGGTACAGCGGCTTCGTAACGCGATAGGGATTGTCGTTCAAGGCGTAGGTCGATGAACCCTTGGGACAAAGCCTACCCTGATTTACGGGACTGCGGGGCTCTCCTTCGACATCCCTGAGCTCGCCGTTTTTAAAAAAGGCGAGTTGCGAACAGCCAACGGCGCAAAATTGACAAACGGACAATCCAACTTCCGCGCCCCGCAGACGCGAGCATTTAAAATGGGAGCGTCCGCTTATGGCATCTTGAATCACTGGCATAAAACCTCCTCTGGTTCCTGCGCTTTTCATAGAATAATCGCATAGATCCGTCAATGGGAACGAACTTTTTTCGCGCGAACTCGCAATCAGGAGAGCCTATAGCCGCCTTCGAAAGGAAAAATCTTCCCTTTCGGGCAAAAATTTCATTCTTGACATCTTTGGCAAACGATTAGCCGACGCCTCGCGTCAAAAATCTTAGGCAGAAATTGCCCTATTTCAAGCTCTTTGCCGCTAATGAAGCGCGATTATTGATTAATTTGGGAATGGCACGGATCGCGCATATAAGTGAGCGCAGGTTGAGAATGGGCGGAAACGCCCAGCCGCCCCACGAAGCGGCTTTCGGACAACCAATTTGTTATGGATGTCAATGGAAGCATGGGCTTCCGGCGACCAGGGGAATTTTCCCAATATAACAAGGGAATTTATCGGCGTAAGTCCGCAGG
>JAAUYY010000086.1 GCA_014804865.1 Desulfovibrio sp. | reverse complement strand
TATTTCATGCCGGCTTCATAGTCTTCCCGACCGTGGCCGGGGGCGGTGTGCACGCATCCCGTTCCCGTATCCAGAGTCACATGATCGGCGAGAATGAGCGGAGACTCGCGCTTATAAAGAGGATGAGTCGCGATCAGTCCTTCGAGTTCCGAGCCCTCTCGCGATCCGAGGATTTTGGGATTTTCCCAGCCAAAAATTTTCGCGGACTCCGCGAGTCTTTCCCTGGCGAGCAGATATTGTTTGTCTCCGACCTGGACGAGGACATATTCAAATTCGGGACGCAGGGCTACGGCCATGTTGTCGGGAATCGTCCACGGGGTTGTCGTCCAGATTACGACGAACGCGGAGGTGGAGTTCGCGCCGGGGAATTTTTCCTCTAGCTTCGGATCGTTTAGCGGGAAAGCGACGTAAATTGACGGAGACGTTTCGTCGCCGTATTCGACCTCGGCTTCGGCCAGGGCTGTATGGCAGGAACAGCACCAGTAGATAGGCTTCTTGTCGCGATAGACTCCGCCCGAGGCGACAAATTCGGCGAGATTGGAGGCGATGGCCGCTTCATAGGCTGGACGCATGCTCAAATAGGGATTTTGCCAGTCGCCCAAAACGCCCAGTCTGATAAATTCTTCGCGCTGAATATCGATCCACTTCGCGGCGTACTCGCGACAGAGGCGACGAACGGTCAGGGGCGGAAGCTCCTTTCGTTTCGCTTTGAGATCCTGCTCTACCTTATGCTCGATGGGCAAGCCATGACAATCCCAGCCGGGAACATAATCGCACGCGTAACCCTGCATATTGCGGGATTTTACGATTATATCTTTCAGAATCTTGTTCATCGCCGTGCCCATGTGGATATGGCCGTTGGCGTACGGAGGGCCGTCATGCAGGACATAACTCCCTTTGGATCCGGAGGCGGCGGTCATGGCCTTCGCGGCGTCTATCTGGCTCCAGTAGGCCAGCGTTTCCGGTTCGCGCCGCGTCAGGTTCGCTTTCATGGCAAATTCTGTTTTAGGCAAATTCAGGGTATGTTTATAATCGTTCATCGCCGATCAATTGGCTCCTGTTTAATATAATCTCGGGCCCGCGCCTCGAGTTGCGCGTAGGCCGCGAACCGCGGACAAGCCCGTCGCTTCCGAAATTTTTATTTCAAAATTTCGTCGCAGCAATGTCAAGATCAGAATAGCGCGTTTAGCTAACCGTCCCAAAATTTTTCTAAAGGCTCCGCTTAATTTTATTGTCAGTTTGTCAATTATTAATTTGATTTTACGCGGAACATACGGGATTTTTTCCGATACTGAAAGTTAAGTTTAATGGAGCGTTTCTAAATTTTATCAGTCGGCGAAAGTTTGACAAGATCAAATGAAAATTTGCCTTCGCCCGGGCGGACTAGCCAGAGTTTTTCCGTATTTTCCAGACGCGCCAGAGCGGATTTGCCGGATCTGTTGGAAGCCGGGTCGCTCGAAAGGGGAATGTCCGTCCTCGCGAGAAGGATCGGCGCGAGGAGCGTTCGCAAGTCGCCCTNGTTCGCGTCGTAGAGCCAGTTCACGATCAGATTTCCAAGCCATGTCGGAAGTTTGTTGAGCAGAGCCCTGTCTCCGTAATAATATANGTGCAAGGCTGACGGATTATTTTCGGAAGAGCTTTTGAAGTCGACTCGGAATCGCCCGTCTTCGAGCGCGATTCGCGGTTTTGAGGAAGAGTCGGGCCCNTAATCCTCATCGACGCGATAGAATTTGGGCGGCGGCCCGGCGGTCGCGATTTTTTTTACTCCATAATAGGCGGCCATGGCGCGATTTACCCAGTAATCCGAATCCTGTTTCGCGTCGGAGGAACACCAGAGAGGCCAGTACCAACTATTCTTCATGGGAATTTCCGGAACGATGACTGTATCTTCTCCGGACGTTCCGATAATTCTTTCCCTTTCGGCCACGATCTTGTCAAGCTGGTAAAAAATTACTCCCTGATAAAGCGCGACAATGACGCAGATGGCGCAAAAAACCGCGCGAATAATTCCGAAACGCCTTTTCATTGGCATACTGGCCGAAGGCGCGGCGGCGACATAGACAATCGAGGCGCCGACAATCAACTGGGCCGCGGGAGTGGCGAAGGCTCTGGGCGGCGGCCAGGCAGTGAATAGATAGGCCGCGTAAGTCAGGATGGCGGGCAGGAAAAATAGCAGGCTCGGCGTCGGCCAGTGTCTTAACCAGTCTCCATGCCATTTTTGGCGAAGCGCCGCGCCGCTCCATAGAAGCAAGATAAGCGGGACATACTGCATGAGAATGCCGCCGGGCAAATTTTGCAAATAAAGCGCGATCCGTTCAGTCCAGCCCATCGCGAGATAAGAAATAACGCTGGTATCATTCGTGAGAAGCATACGTTCCGCGTTACCGGGCGCCGCCAGGGTAATAATCGCGCCCGCGCCCAGCCCAAGCGTCGCGAATAGCGAGAGCCAGGGGACGCGTCGAGCGTCTTTCCTTTGACGGAACCATAGCCAGAGGACGCAGGCCGCCCCCGTAGTCGGCAACGCCGCGCTTGTGGGGTAATCGAGGGACGCGACGATCGCGCCCAGAAGGAAAAGTCCGACGCATCGAGCCGCGAGACTCAAAGTCGAATTATGGGAAGGCAACGCGTCCAGAGAAAAGCGAAAGGGAAGAAAGACAAGAGCCTGGCCGAGCAAGGCGATCTGGCCGCCAACGGAAAGCCATAAAAAGGCCTCTCCAAACGAAGGAATCCCCAACCAAAGCATTCCGGCGAGAGCTAGAGTCCATTTCGCGGAAACGCCTTTCCGCCAGCTTCTTCCAAAGACGCAGACCTGAAGAAGAAAAATATATAGCCCGAAAACCAGGGCCGCCAGAATATTGTAGAGCCAGCGCGGAAGCATGAACAGNAGATAAACCGCCATATTTCCCGCGAATCTGCCGCACCAGGTAAAATACATTTCCGTCGCCTGACGAAAAGCGGCCTCCGCGGTCATCGGTTCGAGCGACTCGATTGGGGAGCCGGAATAAAACCGCGCGTAACCGGGACGCATATCCCTGGAAAACAGGAAATTGTCCGTGGTCATTGGAGAAAGATCGAGAAAATAATAAATAATCCCGACAACGAGGGCGAAGCTCCCCGCCAGATACAAAAGGCGACGTTTCATAATTTATTTTAGCGAAGCCAGTTTTTTAGCTAGCGCGAGACTACGATCCCAATGCCGACGCCGGTTAGAATGAATCCCAGCCACTGTATTGGATCAATCGATTCGCGGAGAACGAGCCACGCTCCAAGAACTGTAAAGATATATTGAGAGGCCAGGACGGCCTGCGCCACGCTCAATGGCACATAGCGCAAGAGCCACGCGTAGGCAAGACCTCCCAGCCCGAAACAGCATAATCCAAGAAACGAGCGATAACTCAAACAATTCAACAAAATCCGCGCGGGATGATCCGACGCTCCCATTTTAAGGAGCAGACTGGCGCAGACATTGATCGCCACTACGGGCAACATATAAAGCCAATGGGGAATGGACATACTATTCGGCGTCAGTTCATTCTCTGCCACGCCTGCAGATAAAAGAAAAAAAAGCGGTAATCCCCCACCCTTTCCCTGTGCTTTTTATAGCATCGATCGATCGCCTTCCTCTTGAGGCCGGGGACTTCGCAAGTTGGCTCGGGCAGGGAGCGCAACCAGAGATTAAGGGGAATGCCGAAACCTTTTTTCGGCTGATTCAGGATTCGCTCGGGAAGCCAGCCCGCGAGAGCCTTTTTCAGAATATACTTGCGCTCGCCGTTCCTATATTTAAAACGGACGGGAAGGCGCTCGCAAAAAGCCACGATATCGTTGTCCAGGAAGACGGCGCGCGTTTCCAGGGAAGACATCATCGACGCCCTGTCAGATTTCGCTAGAATATCGTCGCAAAGATAAATATCGGTAAAAAACATTAACGCCTGTTCCAGATCTGTCAACGAGGCGCAGTCGCGATAGAGAGCCGCCGCGGGCTCGAAAAGCTCTTCCGCCGAGAGAGGCCTCTCGAAAAACTCGCCGAACTCATTCGGTTCCAGACCGCTCATCCATACGGGCAACTGCAGATCTCGAGGATAGCTCAAGCCTCGCAAGAGTCTTTTTAACTTGAAATCAAGACTCATGTTGCGATCGGAAGCGGGCAGAAGATTGACGGCCGCGCGAAGAATTGAATGGGCGAATCCCGGGATTAATTTGCGATAAAGCGAAGCGGGGGCTATGGCGGCCAGCGGATCATAGCCGCCGAACAGCTCGTCGCCGCCGTCGCCGGACAAGGCGACTTTTACATATCGTCTGGCGAACCTGGCCAAACGCGCGGTCGGAATAAGCGAAGCGTCGCCGAAAGGCTCGCTCATGCGGGAGAGAATGGGAGAAATGGACTCGCGCATGGCTTCTTCCGTGAGATATTCGATATCGTTGCGAACTTTAAGCCAGTTCGCGACTTCTCGCGCCTTGTCCGATTCGTCAAAACTCTTTTCCCTGAAGCCAATGGTAAAAGTCCTGATCAATTCGGGAGCTTCGGCCTGTGCGCAAGCGGCGAGAATGGCGCTTGAATCGATGCCGCCCGAAAGAAAGACGCCCAGGGGAACGTCGCTTAAAAGCCGCCTCTTGACTGCCTGAACAAGCAGACGGCGCAACTCCTCGGCGAGTTCCTCCTCGCGATCGTCCGTAAGCGATTCGTCCGGCCTCAACTCGAATTTCCAGTAACGTTCGCGGACGATTTCTCCGCTTTTGAGATCGAGACTTAACCAGGAGCCAGGATCGAGAGAGCGGCAACCCTTGCGGATTGTTCCAGCGGCTGGCAGATAATTCCAGGCGAAAAATCTCTGAACATTGGCCTCGTCCCAGGAATCGTCGAAACCTGGCCAAAGCTTCAACGCGCCTATTTCGCTGGCGAACGCGAAGCCTTTGTCCGTTTTCGCGTAAAAAAGCGGCTTTTCTCCAAATCTGTCGCGAGCGAGCCACAGTTTGCCTTCGGAAGGCCGATAGAAAGCCGCGGCGAACATCCCGTTGAATTTGATAAAGCAACCAGGCCCCCATTTAACAAAAGCGGCGAGAACAGTTTCAGTATCGCTATGGTCGGTGCGGAACGCGTAGCCTTCTTTTTCAAGCTCGCGTCGCAATTCCATGTGATTATAAATCTCTCCGTTATAGACGATTATCGTTCCGCTGGTCTCGTCGCGCATGGGCTGGGCCCCATAGGCGAGATCAATAATGCTAAGACGCCTGTGCCCCAGAGCGACGCGCCCCTCCATCAGGACATTGCCGTCGTCCGGTCCCCGATGGATAAGCGCCTCGGTCATTTTTTCAATGTTTTCCAGGCTTCCGCCGTCCGTAAATCCGCAAATTCCGCAAATAGTAGTTATGCTTGTCCTGCAATTCAACATACGTTCGACTCACCACTTCGGCCAGAAGCCCCATGAGAACGCACATACATCCGAGGAGGAAACAAATGCCGCTAAAGAGAGGGAGCGGCGTCTGAATAAGACTTACGTCCCCGAAAAACTTTAACCCCAGCGCCCAGAGCAGAGAGAGAAAAGCGATAAAAAGAGAGGCCAGACCAAAGCCGCCAAATACGTAAATGGGCTTGGTCAGGTATTTGGATAGAAATTTGACCACCAAAATATCGAGAATAACCTTAAAGACTCTTTCAAGCCCATACTTTGACTCGCCAAATTGACGCGCGCGATGGGTCACGGGCATTTCCGTAACTTTCGCGCCCTGCCACGAGGCGTAAATGGGGATGAATCTGTGCATTTCTCCGTAAAGCTTGACCGGCTTGATGACATTCTTCCGGTATGCCTTAAGGGTGCATCCGTAATCGTGTAGCCGGACGCCGGAGACGCGGGAAATAATGCCATTCGCTATTCGGCTGGGGAGATTCCTTTTTATTGGATTGTCTTTCCTGTCCTTGCGCCAGCCGGACACGACATCGTAGCCTTCGTCAATTTTCGCGACGAGTCTGGGTATGTCCGCCGGATCGTTTTGCAAATCGCTGTCCATAAAGACCAACACGTCGCCGGAGGCGTAGTCTATCCCCGCCTGTATAGCGGCGGTCTGACCCGCGTTGGCCGCGAACTGGATAACCTTGAAGCGCCCGTCCTTTTCCGCTTTCTCTTTCAAAAGTTCGAAAGAATTGTCCTTGCTCCCGTCATCGATAAAAATCGCCTCCAAAGGAGGCAACTTTTTCGACGCCTCCTCGATTGCGGCGAAGAGAGCGGGGAGACTTTGCGCCTCGTTATAGACAGGAATTATCAGACTTATCACTTTTTACCTCGCGCTTGGCAAGAGTAAGTTATTTTAATAACATATTTTCCTAATCGTTTATCAAACGGTAAGAAAGAAGATCCTTCGGCGACAAACGCGGTGTTTGGCTCATTCTCGCCGTTTGGCGCGGCGCGCCGGATTATAAAATCCCGCGTTGAAAGCTGTAAAAACAACTTCCAAATTCGCGCAATCTTCGCGGTCGCGAGAGCGGGGAGAGAAACCGCGTAGTTAGCGCTAGCCGCGCGTCCAGGGCGGGGAATAGATCTCGCGCCGATTTAAATTTTCCGTATAATAAAAGCGTAATCTTCGCAAATCAAGCGCGAAAGCCCGCGGGCGTCAGACCCGTTTCCGCCCGCGAACCGACTAGCGAAACAAATCAAACCATCNATAGCAAATANCTCTTGAAATTACCCNTTAANGGCGAGGNGCTTTGCTGTCCATTTCCGTAAGTCGCATATCATGCGACAACGCAANCAGTCCTTTCANGACTGGNCTTAAGCTGGCAAGCTCGNCNNNGGATAATTTCGCNNNCGTCTTTTTCGCGCGAAGNGNTCGCAAGGAGCGGGCAAATTGGCGCGTTCCATTTCGCGACGCGGGAGGCGNGCGTCGTTTTTAGCTGAAAGGCGCGAATATTGCTCGCANGATCTGGATCAAGCTAGTGNNGAAAGTAGCTNGNNCCGCNGAAATTNNCGANAATCCGTCGCTTGACGCCGNTTCCCNGTTAATAGCGAGAAGGCCCGTCGCCGGGCCTCCGCGCATTAAAAAAATCCCTTCCCAGNNTANTACCTGTACATCTCGCTCTTATACGGGCCTTCGACCTTAACGCCTATATAATCGGCCTGCTCGGGGGTCAGNACCGTAAGTTTGGCGCCAAGGCGATCGAGGTGGAGTCTGGCGACNTCTTCGTCAAGCTCCTTCGGCAACGTGTACACGCGGTTTTCCAGCTTCTCCTTGGCAAGCTTGATTTGCGCCAGGGTCTGGTTAGTNAAGCTGTTGGACATTACGAANCTCGCGTGTCCTGTGGCGCAACCNAGGTTCACAAGACGCCCTTCGGCGAGCACCACTATTGAACGCCCAGACTTGAGAGTCCACTTGTCGACCTGCGGCTTGATATTAATTCGCGTGATCCCGGNGTTGTCTTCGAGATAAGTCATTTCGATCTCGTTATCGAAGTGGCCGATATTGCAGACGATNGCCTCGTCCTTCATATNCTCCATGTGATCGCCGGTGATGACATGGTAATTGCCCGTGCACGTTACGAAGATATCGCCNTCGGCGACAGCGTCTTCCATAGTCGTAACTTCGAAGCCTTCCATCGCCGCCTGCAGGGCGCAAATGGGATCNATCTCAGTGACCAGAACTCGCGCTCCGAATCCGCGCATGGACTGNGCGCAACCTTTGCCCACGTCTCCGTAGCCGCAGACGACGACTGTCTTGCCCGCGACCATCACGTCCGTCGCCCGCTTGATGCCGTCGGCCAGGGACTCGCGACAACCGTACAAATTGTCAAATTTGGATTTGGTTACGGAATCGTTCACATTTATGGCGGGGAAGAGCAACTTGCCTTCCTTTTCAAGCTGATAAAGCCTGTGCACGCCCGTGGTCGTCTCTTCGGAAACGCCCTTGACGTTCGCGGCGACTTTCTGCCAATGCCGGGGATCTTCCTTATAGCGCATAGCCAATCGATCAAGCACGCATTGAAATTCCTTCGAATCCGCTTTTTGATGAAGCAATTCCGGTTTTTCCTCGATCTCGTAGCCTTTGTGGATGAGAAGAGTGGCGTCGCCCCCGTCATCGACAATCAAATCCGGGCCGGAGCCGTCGGGCCAGGTAAGCGCCATCTCCGTGCACCACCAGTAATCCTCGAGACTNTCCCCTTTCCAGGCGAACACTGCCGCCAGNCCTTGCTGAACGACAGCCGCCGCGGCCTGATCCTGCGTGGAGAAGATGTTGCAGGACGCCCAGCGTATATCCGCGCCCAAGGCGTGGAGCGTCTTGATCAGCATGGCCGTCTGGATGGTCATATGTAGAGANCCCGTTATTTTAAGNCCTTTCAGCGGCTTTTCGGGCGCGTATTTGCGTATGCATTCCATGAGNCCGGGCATTTCCTTTTCGGAAAGTTGCATTTCCTTCGCGCCAAAATCGGCTAACCCCATGTCGGCCACTTTGTAAGGCAAAGAAAGATCGAGCGGTTTTGTCATTGATTTCTCCCTTTTACGATTTTTTCCGATGTNNGNAANGANCTGGAAATTTGCGGAACTTTGGCTGTAATCATGAACAGNCGCAAATCGCGTCCCACCGNGCTTATTTCTTTTTTGACGATCTCAAACCCCGCCTCGCTTATTGCCTCTTCTATCTCCGNGCANTCGAAGCCAAGCCAGTGATCGCCGTAACGCGATCGCAAAGTCTCGTCAGTGTGGCGCAGGAAGTCGGATACAAACAGCGCCCCGCCCGGCTTTAAAATTCTCTGAATCTCGCCGAAGATCTCCTTCGGTTGCGCCAGGTGATGCAACACAAGGTTTATGCAGGCGAAATTCGCTTCCTGATCNGCCAGCGGCAGATGACTCAATTCGCCTATGCGCAGGGACGCGCGACCGTCGGCCAATGTCCGCGAGCCAAGTCTGCCGCGACAGAGTTCGAGCATTCTAGCCGAGCCGTCCACCCCGATTACAGTCCCGGCTCTATCAAGCATTTCGAAAGCCACTTCGCCTGTGCCGCATCCCAAATCTACGGCGACTGGACAAGGGCGAGGCATGGCCTCCATAACGCGACCGGGCAAATTGAAATCTCCGAGAATCTCCTGATTCAGATCGTCCCAGTCGTCGGCGATAGCATTAAAAAACTGTCTTGTCCTGCGCGCTCTCTCTTCCAGCAACCGCGCGGCCAGAGTCAAGTCCGCGCGTCTTGTCTCGTCCGCTGGCATAAAGGGCATTACAGCTTCCAGAAATTCGCGTCCCCTACCCGAGGACGGAGCCGTATAAAAGACCCATAATCCGTCGCGCCGGAAATTCAAAAGCTCCGCCTCCGCCAGGATCTTGAGGTGTCGCGAAACTCGCGACTGCCCCATATCCAGTATTTGAACCAACTCGTTTACGGACAGCTCATAATTAAATAAGATGCCGATAANGCGCGCTCGCGTCTCGTCGGCCAGAGCCTTGAATTTCTGAATCGCCATCGCCCAGCCTTATATCAATAAGTACGCATATAATCATATAGATAAATCTCAATATGGTCAAGAAATACGCCGAAAAAAAAAGAGAAAGCCGNACGCCATCGTCGCCAGTCGCCGTCGGGGAGAGCATTTTTCAGCTTCTGGAAGCCATGGGGGGCAATCGACAGCGATCAAGATTTTCCGAACTTTGGAATCGCTGGGAGGAAACGCTCGGGGAAGAACTCGCCGCTCTGGCGAAACCGGATGGCTACAAGGATCAAACCCTCTTTCTGGCCGCCGAAGACGCGATGGACATTCAGGAATTGCAAGCGCGAGCCGACGAAATTCTCGAGCGCGTGAACGGTTACTTAAAGGAGGAATATTTCAGGAAGGTGAAGGTTGGGCTCGCGAAAAGTTAATTCGAACTGGCCTCCCATCCATATTGTTCTAAAAGTCGTCTATCGAACAATTCTCTCTTATTTTCGCGCCGCGACGCCGGGTCGCGAAATAATATAGTATTTTTCGCGATTCGCTATCCGGCGCCGAGAGTGGCTTCGATTAAATTAAATAACACCATATTTAAATAACAATCGGGAACTATAGATCCCGCTATAGCTCCCAATTTTCGCGGCTTTGCAGACCGCCTAATACTCGCTTAAAATCTCTTCTATTATTTTCTTTTTCCTTTCGCGAATTTTTTCCTCCGTCCACTTTATATCGTCGACTGTCATGTTCTGGACTTCTCTTTGTTGAGCGAGATGACTGTATGACTGTCTTTTTTTCGCGAAAGCGGAATTTCCTATGGAACAATTATGCGATTTAGAAATCAGTAGAAAATTTCCTATGCTGTGCATACACTCCTCAAGAAATTTTTCCGTATATTCGCTATACCCGCCCTCGGGATTTTCGGTCTGCGGCGCGATGTGTTCCACATTCCAGTCTACGCCGGAATCCAGGCGAAAAAGAGGATAATCGCCTCCATCCTTGCGCCCTAGAATGGTTTCATAGGCGTATAAAAGAATTTTTGCGACGCGGGGCGACATATTCCGGTCAAGCGCGTTTCTAAACTCTTCGTTATTCCAATACGCCCACCACCAATTTTCGGTAGTTTTTAATTCTTCCAAAAGCCTGATTAATTCGCTTGCGTCGCGTTTTTCTATCAGCTCCTTAAAGGCGTAATTCAGGCGAGAGGTAAGATCTGCCCTGGTTCCAATAACAGAGTGTCTCAATGACACTGAAGTTAGACCTTTTACAACTTTTCTTCTTGCTTGTTCGTCGATATTGTCTATAAACGTTTCAATTATTATTGGCATTGTTATGGCATTGATTCCGACAAGCAATAGAATATGCAAATCTGTATGCGTTCTCGCTTCATCGACGATGGCCCTCATCGCCTGAAAACATTGTTCAAGGAGCAAAGAGAATTTCATGACGAAGTCGGCAGAATTTTTTTCGATAAGCTCTCTATTTATTTTACCGCGGGCGTCGGTCGCGTCCAAAGATTTGTAATATATCCGCAAAGCGTAGTTGAGAATGCTGTCTTCGTCGACGTAACCTTCGACAAGACTTAAATTCGAATAGATCTTCTCAAAGCGTTTCCTGATTTCGCCAAGGCGCGCGGATTTTTCCTCCGGCGAGAGAGCGGAAAGTTGCAAGGCCAGCATAAATTGCGCCTTGATAACTTCCAGGTTGGTAGGCTTCTTTCCGCGATCGTTTTGGAATATGAACATTTGGAT
>JAAUYY010000085.1 GCA_014804865.1 Desulfovibrio sp. | reverse complement strand
GGTCTGACCAAAGGCGCCCTGATCTGGGCCCTGATCATTATCGCCCTTGAGAAATTCGCGCCAAACGTCGAGTTTTTGCGAGATTCCCGCGTCGTTCCCTGGTTCGCGCCCCTTGTCGATCAACTGAAAGTTTGGCTCCCCGCGACTCTCGGCGGCTACGCTTGACAGGATTTGGCGCTTTAACCGATTTCAGCCATAGATTTTTGAGAAAAATATGAACGATAAATTTCAGGCATTGCTCGCGGTCATCGAAAGACTGACCGCCCCGGACGGATGCCCCTGGGACAGGGAGCAGACGCCACTAACCATGGCGGATTATATTATAGAGGAAGGACATGAACTGGTCGCCGCCATACGCGGCGACGACATCGCGGAAATATGCGAGGAGCTAGGCGACGTATTCTTCATTCTTTTGTTTTTAGCCAATTATTACGAAAAAAAAGGCCTTTTCTCCCTCGAGGACGCTCTTGAGCGCAACCGCCAAAAGATGATCCGCAGGCATCCTCACGTATTCGGCGACGCGAATTTTGAGAATACCGCCGAATTTTTAAAAACCTGGGAAAAAATCAAACAAGACGAGAGGGCGCGAACAAACAAACCCCAGGGACTTTTCGCCAGTCTGCCCGACAGTCTCCCTCCGCTTGTCAAGGCTTATCGCATTCACTCCAAGGCCGCGAGAGCAGGCTTCACATGGCCGGAAGACGAGGAAGTCGAGCGCCAGGTCGAAAGCGAATGGCTCGAATTGCTTGACGCCATTGGCTCCGGGGAGCGGGAAGCGACAGCCCATGAACTTGGCGATATGCTGTTCAGTCTGGTCGAGCTGGGCAGACGCAAGGGGATTAAAGCCAACGAAGCTCTCGATTTCGCTACTCGACGCTTCCTGACCCGCTACGAGAAAATGGAGGAGCTGGCGCGGGAGCGCGGAGTCCAGCTCTCGAGTCTCCCCCTTGACGATCAAGACGAGCTCTGGAACCTCGCCAAAGCTTCCGAAGAAGGATCGGATGGCGCGGCGAAAGGAGACTAGCAGCGGGCTCGTTCTCGTTTTTCTTGCCATTTTTATTTTTTTTGCAGGGTGCGTCAGGCGTCCTCCGCCGATCGCTCACCGGCCTCATGCCGCCTATCTTCACTGGCTCGAAAACCAGTCCATGCTCTCGAAGGCGCCGCGATATATCAGTCAGGTTTCCCAGTCCGAGAGGGTCTGGCTAAATAGCACTTCGCGAGCCAGACCGGACATTCTCCTCGCGGCCGCTCCCGAATGGGCGAAACTTTCCCCAGCGAGTCCCGATTTTTATAAACGCGCGAGCGCGGATCTGGAAAAAATAGTCGCGCTTGGTATTCGAGGCGTTTTCCTGGGGCAGCTGGGCGAAAATCTCGATATTTGGCTATCCGAGCCCGGCTCCCCAAGCGGCGCGCCCGCCGCTTCCCTCGATCCCTCATCCGGTTATGGCCCACCTGAAGACTTCTCCCGTCTTTTGGAAAGAGCGGAAGCGGCCGGTCTCGAAATCGGCTCGGATCTGCCGTCCGCGTCCACGGGCAGAGGGCCCGATTTTATCCTGCAGGCGAGAAACGCCGGCGGCCATCAAGGACTTTACGCCATGATCCCTTTGCCGGACAATTTTGAAGCGCTTCCGGCGGCGCAGGGCGAATGGGACGCGTCAATTCTTGGGGAAAAAATTGTAAGCGAACTCTCCGAAATGGGAATACTGCCTAAAAGCGTAAGTCGCGACAAATACGACTGGGCGTCTTCCGGCTGGGCGGTCACCGGAAACGTAAGCGGCATCGACGGCAAGCCCCGACGCTGGCTTTATCGATTTGAAAAAACTCCGAAATCCCCGGTTATCCTTTGGCAAGATCCCTCTGGCGCGGCGCGCCAGATTTTCTCCGCGGCCATTATCCGGCAGACAGGTCTCGACGGACAATCCTTGCTGGGCATTAGCGCGGGAGCGTGGATGGGGCTGGAACCAATATCTGGATTGGGCGAAGAGGGGAAAGACTTATTTAGCCCCGGGATCGAAGCCGTCAACGATCTCGCGCGGCAGATCGCCCAATACGGCGGTTGGGCTTTGCAAATCGACCCCGTTCCTCCGACCGCGATTTTGGAAGTTCTCGCGGGCGCCTGCGATTTTTGCGTCGACGAGCTCACCCCCTTGGCCCTCCTGGATGGAATGCGCGCCGGAGACGCGTCTTCTCTCGCTTTGCTATATGGCGCGTGGATTAAAAATCGACTTCCCTTTAACCGCCTGGCGCATGGCTTCAACGCGCGGGACAATATCCCCGCAGCCTTGCTCAACCATATTCCAGAGAGCGCCTCGAAAATCGATTCCAGGGCGACGCTTGAAGCTGTTTCGTTAGAAGAGACGAAACGCGAGGGAATGGAGAACCTTCCCGAAGCGTTTCGCGAACTTGCCATCGATTGGGCCTTGAGTCTTCCCGGACTTGCGTTCCTCGAGTTGAACAGCTTGGACGCTTCGCGACTTGAAAAAGGTCGACTCGATTTATTGCGAGCGCGAGGACGCCATAAACTCGCGCTCGCGGCGACCGAGAGAGTCAGCGTTCCCGCCGGCGGGACTCTGACGCTTTTTCATCGGCTCCCCGACGGAGCAGGCTGGCTCTCGATACTCAATCTGGCAAAAACGCCGCGAGAAGTCGCGATTGATTTGCCCAAGCCCGCGCGTCGAGCTTTGGACGCGGTCGAGAACCGTTCTCTGGATGACAAGTTAAGCGCGGATCGAAGAAAGATTCGTCTTGCCCTTGACGTATGGCAAGCGCAAAATGTACTTTTATATTGGGAATAAATTTTTAAACTAAAGCGAAAGCCGTTTGCCCAAGGAGCCGTCATGAGCGACAGCAACGAACCCGTTGAAACGACGCCCGCAGCGAGGGTCGATCTAAACAAGCCAAAAGAGGCGGNCGCCGCGCCTGTCGAGCCCAGCGCGTCCTCCAGCGGCGAAAAAACAAACGCGACCGACATTTCCGCGACGCCCCGCGAGGAGACGACCGAATCCGTCGCGAACGAACCGGAAACAGCGGGAATCCCCGAAAAAGAACCTCCGCGACAATCTCCCAGGGAGCGAGAGCTTNAAGTCGGCCAGACGAGCGTCTGGAACAAGACTTTTGACGCCTTCGCCAAGGGAGGGCCCATTATTCTTCTCGCGGCTCTCTGCGCGGTTGTCTTGCCCAACTATCTATCCGATAGACTTTATTGTCCCGCGGAAATCAAGAACGTAACCGCCTTTTTGCAATGTCTGACCGATCAGTCATGGTTTACGCCAATCGGCTGGGATCCTCCGCGCATGGAAGTTCCAGCCTTTATCGCCGCCCAGGGACTTGGAGGGGCTTCGGTCGCGCAATGGCCGGTCTTTTACTGGCTTACGGGCTTGCTCGGACTCATCCCGGGGCTTGCCGACAGCGGACTTCTCTTGTCTGTCGCGGCCTCGATCAGCGCCGGCTTCGCCCTGCTCGCCGTCTGGTCTCTCGGGATTGGAGCGAAATTTGGCTATAAGGCGGCGTTCGCCGCCGGNGTCGTCGCCCTATGCGCGCCCGTTATCGCGCCACTGCCGCATTTTATCGGGAACGCGGGACTCGCGGTCGGCTTTGTTCTCTTCGCGATAGCTTTCTTTAGCAGGGGATTGCTGGCCAATAGGGCTTATATCAGTCTTCCTCTGGCCTTTATTTGTACGAGTCTCGCGGGGTTAAGCGGCGGTCCGTTGCTTTTTCTGCTTCCTTTGCTGACCGCCGTCTGTTTCCTGATATGGAAAGCCGATTTCAAACGCGCCCAGGCCCTGGACGCCCTGGTCGGCTTTGTCTGTATGCTTATCGTGATTGGACTTTGGCTTGGCAAGCTACAATTCGTGGATAACGGCAACGCGTATCTGCGCGAGCTTTTCGCCCAATCCTGGTCTCTTCGCTTTCCTCTTCCGCCGTATTGGGAACTCCCTCTTATCATCGCTCTTATGGGCGTCATGCCCTGGATTCTGACGATCTTCGGAGTCTCCTGGGTAAGAGTCCTGAAGGAATCTCCCAAGACTTTCGGCGCGTCGCGTCGCGACAATGGCTCCGCCCTGGTATGGATCTCCCTTGTCCTGGGCGCTTGTCTGCCTTTCTTTACCGGACATTTTCACCTTGTCGCGACACTTTTGATTTGTATTGAGGCTACGCTCCTTGGCAAAGCCTTTGTCAAGCTTTCCCCGGCGGGCAATCGTTTCTTCTTTTTCCTAGCCTCGATCTTCCTGGTTCTTGTCGGCGCGCTGATGCTCGTCGCGAGTTTTGACGCGACCCAATCTATTCTTTTCCAGATTCTGCCTTTCAAAGCGCCCGCGGCGATCGGCCAAGCGATGCTCAAGCTTGACTTCCTGCCAATTATCGGCGGAATCGTCCTGCTCGGCGGCATTCTGGGCTTCGCCTTTGTCCGTTGGTACAAGATGAACGGCGGACTGGTTTACGCCCTTCTTTTTGTAATTGTACTGACGCAACCGTTTCTTTTTGGCCTCGCGCCGGAAATTGGCGCGCTGCCCAATACGCCGCTTATGACCATGAGCCAGATCGAAAAGGCTTATGAGTCGAGAGGCGCGACCGCGCCAGTGGCTCCGACGGCTCCGGTCGTAAACGAGCCCGCTCCGCCGGTCGCGCCAGTTCCGAGTAACCCCATTATTCCCGATGTGTCCCGAGTCATACCGCAGGACGAGGCTCCCGCGATTCGGGAAAACGCGCCGACTCCGCCCGAGATTTCGCGGCCCGAGATAGTCTCGCCGGAGCCTTCGACTCCGGCTTTGCCAGAAGCGAACGAAAGCGGTTCTCCCGCCCAGGAGGCGTCGCCCGCTATTGACGAAACGCCGCGGGCTCCATCAGAAACGCCCGCAATAGAGGCGCCTCCGACTCAAACTCCGAGCGTTCCCGGGTTGCCGGACGCGTCGCCAGAGCAGGCTCCCGGGAAGGTCGTCGAAGAAGTGATAATCGTCGATGACGGAAAGAAATCCGCGGAGGAACTCGCGAATGAGTTGGCGAAGGACATAGCGAAGGATATTGAGGCTGAACCGGCGCCAGCTCCCGCTCCGGCCCAATAAAAATAAAATACCCGCCCGACAAAATCGGGCGGGTATTTTATTTAAGGCATCGCTGGAATCGCGGGTTGATGTTTCGCCGCGCGATCTCGCGATGTAGGAACGTTCGCGATCGTGGCGTCGCCCTTGAGCGCGTTTATTAGAGAGCGGGCTATTGGACGAGAACTATAAAATTAAAAATTTAGTCGCCCGCGGTCGCGCCATATCCCAATCCATAATCGCGCTAAAGGATTGCAATGGCTCTCAATTCATAAGGAGCCGGGGCTAGGGAGCCGCGGGTGTGTCGATCAGTTCGGCGACAAGCCAGTCGGTTACGAGATCGACCGCGTATCGCGGATTTACGGTCCAGGGATGGTTTTCGCCGGGGACGATAATGAGGCGGGAATTGGTTAGCGCTTCATGGTAACGTTCGGCATAAGTATAGGGAACGACTTGATCGGCCATGCCATTCATGATTAGCGTCGAACCTTTGTATTTAGCAGTCGTTTCATAAATTGGCAGATTCATGGCGGTTTGAATGTAGGAACGTCCCAGCTTGAAGGGTTCGTTCAGCGGATACCATGGTTTGTCCAGATGCCAGGGATCGTATTTTGTCCCTTGAGTATCGCCGCGCAAAGCGTCGTCCCGTATCACAGCCGCGGCTGAGAGCAACACAAGTCTTGCGATTTGTTCGGCGCCGCATACTCCGGCCGCCATNCCCGCGACCACGCCTCCCTGGGAGTGTCCGACAAGGGATATGTTTTTTGTAGATGGAAGGCTTTGAACCCAGGAAATTACGCTGTATAGGTCGTCAATTTCGTTGGGCGCTGTCATATTTTGAAATTCGCCTTCGCTTTTCCCGCAACCATTAAAATCAAAACGCAACGTTCCAATGCCCTTCGCGTTCAGGACTTGAATGATCATTGGCCAGAGATGGTAATTTAAATTGCCCTTGAGGCCGTGACAGAGGATAACCATTGGGCATTTTTCGCTCGATTCCAGATCGGGCAAAGCCAGAAGTCCGAATAGTTTTCCTACAGAGCCCTGAATGTTCGCGACCTTTTCATTGGGAAGCGGCTGGTCTTGCGAGTTAGCCATCGATTCCATGCCTCCTTGGGAAAATAAAATTAAAAATGGCGTTAATAGGT